>JAJYYT010000032.1 GCA_021800645.1 Actinomycetes bacterium | reverse complement strand
TTCCGATCTGAGCGAGGTCGACTTGCCCGAGCCGGTCGGTCCGGTCACGACGACGAAGCCCATCGGGAGCGAGACCAGCTGCTCGACGACGTCCGGGAGCCCGAGCTCGTCGAACGTGGGGATCTCGTAGGGGATCATCCGGAGCGCGAGCGAGCAGGTCTCGCGCTGATGGAACGCATTGCAGCGCAACCGGGCCCGGTCCTTCCAGGAGAACGCGAAGTCGATCTCGCGCTCCTCGACGAAGCGCTCGACGAGGTGCTCGCCGATCACCTCGTGCACAAGCTCCTCCACGCGCTCGGGCGTCAGCTCGACGCCACCGGTGACCGGCCGCATGTGCCCGTCGACGCGGATCATCGCCGGGGTGTCCGCGCTGAGCAGGAGGTCCGTCCCCCTGGCGTCCCAGAGCTCCTCGAGCCAGGGGTCGATCCCCTCGATGTGCCTGACGGTGGCCTCTCGCATCCCCGTGCCCTCCGCTTCGCGTCCGCCAGCGCTTCCCATTCCCCTGCGTCCGGCCCCCGGTCCGAACGTGCCTGCAGAAGTCTCGCAGACAGATGCCACCGATCCCGCTACTGATTCTCAACAGCTGATCAACTTTTCGGCTGCACTGTGCGCTCGATCCGAGAGGAGCGCGCCGTCCGAAGGCCGTTCCTGCGCGCTGCAGGGCTAGCGCGCCCGGCGCCAGCACTCCTCGCCGCGCCAGTGGCAGCGTCGCCCCTGGTCACCGAGGATCCCCCGCGTCGTCACTGCCCACGGGTAGCTTCGGCTGCGAAGAAGGGCCCTCGGGGAAGAGAAGAAGAGAACAATGGCCCCCGGGAAGAGGCCCCCGGGAAGAGGCCCTCGGGAAGAGGCCCCCGGGGAGAGGCCCTCGGGAAGAGGAGGCTGGGCGTCGATGATCCATGAGCTCGACCTCGAGGTGGTCGAGGGGTGCTTCGATCGGCCGACGCTCGCGAGGGCCAGGGCGTACGTCTCGAACGGCGCCGTGCTCTGCGCGGACTGGGACCCCGACGGCGAGCGTGTCAGCGGGTCGGTCCGGGGCAGCGGCGCGCTGCCCTACGAGGTCACGGTCGACCTCGAGCGAACGCGGAACGGTCGGCTCGTGTCGGTGGACGGCGAGTGCACCTGCCCGGTCGGCTCCGACTGCACGCACGCGGCCGCGCTGCTGCTCTCGACGCTCCAGCGCCCGGAGCCGCACGCGACCACCCCGTTGCCGATCCCGGCGCTCGGGACCTCGGGCACCGCCGCGACGCCCCGACCGGAGGGACCCGGCGGCTCACCGGACCTCGTGATCTGGGACGCGTTCGTCGACGCCTTCGTCGGCGCGGGCGCCATCGGTCGCGACGCTCCTCGCATCGACGCGCCGGCGACGGTCGCGTTGCAGTTCGAGCTGGTCACCGTCGCCGCCGGGAGGGGTGCGCCGGCGTCGCTCGAGTCCCAAGTGGACGGTCCGAGCCGGCGCATCCGGGTCCACCCCGTGGTCCCGGGAGGCTCGGGGAACTGGGTGCGCTCAGGGGTCTCCTGGCGGACAGTCGACTACCTCGCGTTGGGCTGGGGCAGGTTGCGGTGCTCGGCCACGCAGCTCCGGGTGCTGAAGGAGCTGCGGGCGGTCACCACCGCCGGCGCGTCGCGCACCTCTCCTTACGCTTCCGCCGAGGAGGTGTGGCTCGACGCCGTCGACAGCAGGCGCATCTGGGACCTGCTCGCCGAGGCGGAGGACTCGGGGATCCCGCTCGTCGGCGCGTCCCGCCGGGCGCTGCGGATCACCCTCCACCGCCTCGAAGCGCAGCTCTCCTTCGACGCGAGCGCCTGGCCGGACGCGGGGGGAGCCGGGCTCAGCTTCCGCCCCCGGCTCACGGTGGGCATCCTCGCCGTCCCGCTCGGCCGCGCCGGTTGCCAGCCGATCGGCACGCCTCCCCACGGCATCGCCTGGTGGGACCCTCCGGAGGCCGCGTCACCCAACGCGCCAGGCGCGCTCTCCTTCGCCCGCCTCCCCGCGCTGCCCACAGCGCCGTGGGCGGCCCTCCTCTCCGGCGCGCAGGTCGTCGTGCCGGAGGAGGACCGGGAGCGCTTCTTCCACGCGGTGTACCCACGCCTGTCCAGGCACGTGCGCATCGAGTCCGCCGACGGGACCGTCGAGCTCCCCGAGCTCCCCGAGGAGTCCTTGATCCTCACACTGCGCCACGGCGAGGACCACCGCCTGGAGCTCACGTGGTGGACGGGCGTGCCGGGGACCGACTGGCGGGAGGTGCTGGAGGACCCCCAACGCGCCGTGCACGGCGGTCCGGCCGCACGGGCCGCCTCCGCCTGGAGGCAGGTGCTCGAGCACCCGGCGGGCCGGCACCTCGCGCCGCTGGGCGACCGGCTCGAGCCACAGGTCTCGTTGCAGGGGATGGACACCGTTCGCTTCCTCACCGACGTGCTGCCCGACCTCGAAGCAATCCCGGGCCTCGTCGTCGAGCACACAGGGGAGCACCCGAGGTACCGCGAGGCCCCGGAGGCGCCCACCGTCACCCTCTGCGAGACCAGCGACCCTGGCCAGGACTGGTTCGACCTCACCGTCGAGGTGCGCGTCGGCGGCGAGCAGGTGCCCTTCGTCGAGCTGTTCACCGCGCTCGCGACCGGCCAATCCCACATGATCCTGCCCTCGGGCACCTACTTCTCCCTCGAGGACCCGGCCCTGCGGGAGCTCGCCCAGCTGATCGAGGAGGCGAGGGCGCTCCACGGCGCCGACGGCGACCGCATCCGGGTCACCCGCTACCAGGCCAGCCTGTGGACGGACCTCGAGCGCCTTGGCGTGCTGTCCGCCCAGGCCTCCGAGTGGGAGCGCTCGGTGCGGGCGCTCGCCACAGCCTCGGACCGGACCGTGCACCCGGTCCCCGCAGGTCTCGACGCGTGCCTGCGCCCCTACCAGCAGGTCGGCTTCGACTGGCTCGTGTTCCTCTACGAGCTCGGGCTCGGGGGCATCCTCGCCGACGACATGGGGCTCGGAAAGACGCTCCAGGTGCTGGCGCTCATCTGCCACCTCCGCGAAAAGGACGAGCGGGGCCCAGGTGGGAAGGAGAGCCAGCGGGGCGCGCAGGGTGAGCCGAGCGGTCAGGACGCACAGGGCCAGGGGGGCGAGCAGGGTGAGCCGAGCGGTCAGGACGCACAGGGCCGGGGGGGCGAGCAGGGAGGATGCGACGTGCCGTTCCTCGTGGTCGCGCCGACCAGCGTCGTGGGGACGTGGGCCAGCGAGTGCCGCAAGTTCGCCCCACGGCTCCGTATCGAGACCGTGAACGCCACCTCTCGGCGGCGGGACCGCACCTTGTTCGACATCGCAGCCCGAGCGGACGTGGTGGTCACCTCCTACGCGCTCTTCCGCCTGGAGTACGACGACTACGAGAAGCAGCAGTGGGCCGGTCTCGTCCTCGACGAGGCGCAGTTCGTGAAGAACGTGCACTCCCACGGGTACCAGCGGGCCAAGACGCTCCCGGTCCGCTTCAAGCTGGCGATGACCGGCACCCCGATGGAGAACCACCTGATGGAGCTGTGGGCGCTGCTGTCGATCACCTCGCCGGGCTTGCTCGGCGGCGCGGAGCGGTTCAACGAGTACTACCGCCAGCCGATCGAGCGACGCGCCGACGAGGACAAGCTGGCCCTGCTGCGGCGCAGGATCAAGCCGCTGCTGCTGCGCAGGTCCAAGGAGCAGGTGGCCCAGGACCTCCCCGCGAAGCAGGAGCAGGTGGTCGAGCTCGAGCTCGGACCCCAGCACCGCAAGCTGTACCAGACCTACCTCCAGCGCGAGCGCCAGAAGGTCCTCGGGCTGCTCGACAACGTCCAGCGGAACCGCTTCCAGATCCTCCAGTCCCTCACGGTGCTGCGCCAGGCGTCCCTCAGCGCCGGCCTGGTCGACCCGGCTCGCCAGAGGGTTCCCTCGACCAAGCTGGACGCGCTCATGGAGATGTTGGAGGAGGTCGTTGCCGACGGCCACCGGGTCCTCGTGTTCAGCCAGTTCACCCGTTTCCTGTCCATGGCGCGCGAGCGCGTACGGGCGGCGGGCATCCCCCACTGCTACCTCGACGGACGCACCACGCGCCGGACAGCCGTGCTCTCGGAGTTCCGCTCGGGCGAGGTCCCCGTCTTCCTCATCAGCCTGAAGGCCGGAGGGTTCGGTCTGAACCTCACCGAGGCCGACTACTGCATCCTGCTCGACCCCTGGTGGAACCCGGCGACCGAGGCCCAGGCGGTCGACCGGGTGCACCGGATGGGCCAGACGAGGCACGTGATGGTCTACCGGCTCGTCGCGAAGGGGACGATCGAAGAGAAGGTGATGGCGCTGAAGGCGAAGAAGGCCGCGCTGTTCTCGAGCGTCATCGACAGCGGCGGGTTCGAGTCCGGAGCGCTCACCGCAGCCGAGATCAGAGGCCTCCTGGACTGACCCCGGACCCCGGGGGTCGGGGATCTGGGATCAGGGTCCGGGGCAGGGCGAGTCGGGCCCGGGGCAGGGCGAGTCGGGCCCGGGGCAGGGCGAGTCGGGCCCGGGGCTCGGGATCAGTCCGCAGGGCGGAGAGGCCGGTAGACGGGCTGCCACATCGCCTCTACCACCGCGTCGTGGAACGTCCCCTCGTCCCGGCGGGCGACGCCGTCCTTCACGGCCGCGCGGGCCACGGCGGCCGCGACGGCCGCAGAGGTCTGGCGGAGGGTGTCGACCGGGGGGAGGATCGACGCCCCTGGGCGCGTGGCGTCGACCTGCTCGGCGATCGCCTCGGCGGCGGCACGCAGCATCCCCGGCGTCACCCGGGACGCCCGGGCGACGATCGCGCCGAGCCCGAGACCCGGGAAGACGAGCGCGTTGTTGGCCTGGGCGACGTCGAAGGTCTCCCCGCCGATCGTGACGGGCGGGAACGGGCTGCCGGTCGCCACGAGCGCCCGACCCTCCGTCCACGCGAGGACGTCGCCTGGATCGGCCTCCGACAGGGAGGTCGGGTTCGAAAGCGGCATGACGATCGGGCGCTCGCAGTGCGCCGCCATCGCCCGGACGACCTCTTCGCCGAAGCTCCGGGGCTGTCCGGAGGTGCCGACGAGGACCGTCGGGCGGACCTGCCGGACGACCTCGGCGAGGCCGATCCGACCGTCCCGGTCCCTGGCGAAGCCCGCCACCTCCTCGTTGGCGCGAGCGAACGGCCGCTGGAAGTCGCGCAGCTGCGCTGTGGAGGAGCGCAGCAGGCCCCGGCTCGACAACGCCCAGATCGCGCTGCGGCCGTCCGTCGCCCCGTCCTCTTCGATCGCGGCGGCGAGCTGCTCGGCGATGCCGATGCCTGCCGTGCCGGCTCCGTGGATCACGACCCGCTGGTCCCGAAGACGTCCGCCGGCCGCGCGCAGCGCGGACAGCACCGCGGCCAGGACCACGGCCCCGGTCCCCTGCACGTCGTCGTTGAAGGTCGAGCACTGGTCCTGGTAACGGGAGAGCACGCGGTGCGCGTTGGCCGCGCCGAGGTCCTCCCAGTGCAGCAGCGCGTGGGGGAACAGGCGCCTCACGGCCTGCACGTAGGAGTCCACGAAGGCGTCGTAGGTGGCAGCGTCCACGCGCGGGTGCCGGTTGCCCAGGTAGAGCGGGTCGTCGAGGAGGCTCTTGCGGTTCGTGCCGACGTCGAGGACGACGGGCAGGGCGCGGTTGGGATCGATCCCCCCCGCCGCGGTGTACACCGAGAGCTTCCCGATCGAGATGGCGATCCCGCCCACACCCCAGTCCCCGATCCCGAGGATGGCCTCGCCGTCGGTCGCGACGATGACGTCCACGTCGTCCGGGCCGAGCTCACTCGCTCGCAGCGAGTCCTCGACGTCCTCGGGGTGGTCGACCGACAGGTAGACGCCGCGGGTGCCGCGGAACTCCGCGCTGAAGTGCTGGATCGCTTCCCCGACGGTCGGCGTGTAGACGATCGGCAGCATCTCGGCGAGGTGGTCCTGGAGCAGCCGGAAGTACAGGACCTCGATCCGCTCGCGCAGCAGGGCGAGGAAGACGTTCTTCGCGAGATCGCTCGGCTGCGCGCAGAACTGCCGGTACGCGCGCGCCGCCTGCAGGTCGAGGCTGAGCACCGCAGGAGGGAGCAGGCCGACCAGGCCGAAGGCTCGCCGCTCCTCGCGGGTGAAGCCCACCCCGTGGCTGAGCCGTGCGTCGGCGAGGAGCTGGCGGCCCCGCAACTTGGTCTCGACCGTCCCGACAGGAGGCAGGTGCGCCACGCCCGCCACCCTACCCAGGGGGGCGACCCCGGTCAGGCCTTCCGGCGAGCCCCCCGAGCACGCGCGGACAGGGCCACGACCGGATGGCTGGAGGAACGGCCGTCGCCGAGCGCCCCCAGCACGCGCGGACAAGGCATGATCATGCGCTAGACCAGTCAACGTCCACACCGCTCGACACCCGTCGAGCTGGACGATGCCAGAAAGGGCTGCCTCGTGGATCCGACGGACGTCGCCGACCCGACGTACTACCACCGCGTGGTGGACTGCCAGTGGGCCTGCCCCGCGCACACGAACGTCCCCGAGTACATCCGCCTGATCGCCCAGGGCCGCTACGACGACGCCTACCTGCTCAACCGGGAGTCGAACGTCTTCCCGGCGATCCTGGGCCGCACCTGCGACCGCCCCTGCGAGCCCGCGTGCCGCCGGACCCGAGTGGACGGCGAGGCGGTCGCGATCTGCCGGCTCAAGCGCGTCGCCGCCGATCTGCGCGGCGACGTCGCAGACCGCCTGCCCCGTGCCCCGGCCGAGAAGAACGGCAAGCGGATCGCGTGCGTCGGGGCGGGGCCGGCCTCCCTCACCGTCGCGAACGACCTCCTGCCGCTCGGCTATGCGGTGACGATCTTCGAGCAGCACGAGACCGCCGGCGGGCTGATGCGCACGAACATCCCGGCATTCCGACTCCCCGCGTCGGTGCTCGACGAGGAGACCCAGGTCATCATCGACATGGGCGTCGACATCCGCTACGGCACGCGGGTCACGAGCCTCCGAGCGCTCCTCGCAGAGGGGTACGACGCGGTCTTCGTCGGCAGCGGGGCTCCGCGCGGCAAGGAGCTCGAGCTTCCGGGCCGGAGGGACGAGACCGGCGAGACGCACATCCACATCGGGATCGATTGGCTGGAGTCGATCGCCTTCGGGCACACCACCTCGATCGGCGAGCGCGTCCTCATCATCGGGGTGGGCAACACGGCGATGGACTGCTGCCGCTCGTCCCGGCGCCTCGGCGGCAAGGACATCAAGGTGATGGCGCGGCGCCCACGCGGCTTCTTCAAGGCCTCGCCTTGGGAGCTCGAGGACGCCGAGGAGGAGGGCGTGGAGATCCTCGTGAACCACTCGCCCAAGCGCTTCGTCGTCGAGAACGGGAAGCTGACCGGCATGGAGTTCGAGATCCTCGAGTGGGACGAGCCGGCGGCCCACTCGCGCGTCGTCGACACCGTCGTGCTCCCCTGCGACGACGTGATCCTGGCGATCGGCCAGGAGAACGCCTTCCCCTGGATCGAGCGAGACCTCGGTCTCCGTTTCGGCGAGTGGGACCTCCCGATCGTCGACGAGAAGACGATGGAGTCCACGCTTCCGGGCGTCTTCTTCGGCGGCGACTCGGCGTTCGGGCCGAAGAACATCATCTGGGCCGTCGCCCACGCGCACGAAGCAGCCATCTCGATCCACAATCACTGCCAGGGCGTGCCGGTCGACCAGCGGCCGCCGTTCGGGATGAACCTCATCAGCCAGAAGATGGGGATCAGCCAATGGAGCTACGCGAACGACTTCAATCCCGCGGGGCGGCAGCAGATGGACCACGTCGAGCTGTCCCGTCGCTTCTCCGCCTTGAACTTGGAGGTCGAGCTCGGCTTCTCCGCCGAGCAGACCGCGCGCGAGGTGCAGCGCTGCTTGAACTGCGACATCCAGACGGTCTTCAGCGGACCGCTGTGCATCGAGTGCGACGCCTGCATCGACGTCTGCCCGGCGAGCTGCCTCACCATCACCGCCAACGGGTCCGAGGGCGAGCTGGCCTCGCGGCTGCCCGCGCCCCGGACCAACCCCGAGCAGGGGCTGTACGTCTCGGCCCCCCTCCCTCAGACCGGGCGGGTGATGGTGAAGGACGAGAACGTCTGCGTGCACTGCGGCCTGTGCGCGGAACGCTGCCCGACCGCGGCGTGGGACATGGAGCGCTTCGAGCTCAAGATCCCCTACGCGAAGGATGCGACGGTGGCCTGGAGCCGATGAGCAGGCCCGAGACGAAGGAAGGACCATGAAGACCGAGACCCGCACGCTCCCGTCGCGGGACGACACCGCCGTGCGCGTGAACGACTGCGCGCTCAAGCTCGCGAACGTCAACGGCACCGGGTCCGCGAGCGCCAACACCCTGCTCATGAAGGCGATCTTCCGGATGGGGGTCCCGGTGTCGGGGAAGAACCTCTTCCCCTCGAACATCCAGGGGCTGCCGACCTGGTACGAGATCCGGGTCAACGAGTCCGGCCACACTGCGCGCGCCACCGAGTACGACCTCGTGGTCATGATGAACGCGCAGACCTATGCCGACGACGTCCGCGAAGCCCGCAGCGGCGGCTACGTCCTCTACGACTCGACCTGGCCGCTCTCCCCCGAACTCGTCCGTCCCGACCTCGGCTACCTCGGCGTCCCGCTTACGACGCTGTGCACCCAGAACTTCGCCGCGGCTCGTGAACGTGTGCTCATGAAGAACATCTGCTATGCGGGCGCGGTCGTGGCGCTGCTCGCGATCGATCCGAAGATCGTCTCTGCTCTTCTCGACGAGACCTTCCAGCGCAGCACGCGGCTTCGCGAATCGAACCAGCTCGCGCTGCGTCTGGGTTACGAGTACGCGTGCGAGCACTTCGACTGCCCACTGCCCTTCCACCTCGCACCGATCGACGAGAACGCAGGAAAGATCCTGATCGACGGCAACACCGCGACGGCGCTCGGATGCCTCTACGCCGGCGCGACGGTCGCCGCCTGGTACCCGATCACCCCTTCGACCTCGGTGATGGACAACTTCACCGCGCTGTGCCGCCGTTACCGGCGGGAAGCCGTCGGCGAGCCGGGTCCCGATGGCCAGGTGCAGTACCGGAACAACTACCTGATCCTCCAGGCAGAAGACGAGCTCGCAGCGCTCGGGATGGTGATCGGCGCGAACTGGACCGGCGCGCGTGCCTTCACCTCGACGTCGGGGCCGGGGATCTCCCTCATGAACGAGCTCCTCGGTCTCGCGTACTACGCCGAGATCCCTGCGGTCGTCGTCGACGTCGAGCGCGCGGGTCCCTCGACGGGAATGCCGACCCGCACCCAGCAGGGCGACCTCCTGCTGTGTGCCTACGCCTCGCACGGCGACACGAAGCACCTGCTCTTGTTCCCCGCCAACCCCGCGGAGTGCTTCGAGTTCGCGGTCAAGGCCTTCGACCTCGCCGAGCACTTCCAGACCCCCGTGATCATGCTCAGCGACTTGGACATCGGGATGAACGACTGGGTCGTGCCCAAGCTCGAGTGGGACGAGAACTACGTCCCAGACCGCGGGCGCGTCCTCGGCGAGAAGGAGCTCGAGCTCCTCGGATCGTTCTTCCGTTACGCCGACGAGGACGAAGACCACGTCGCCGCGCGCACCCTTCCGGGGGTGAGCGAGAAGGCCGCCTACTTCACCCGCGGATCGGGGCACGACAAGTACGGCGGTTACACCGAGCTCCCCCGCGAGTACCAGGAGGTGGTGGACCGCCTGGCGAAGAAGCACGCCGCGGCGGCTGCGCACATGCCACCGCCGGTCGTCGAACGCCGCGACGGTGCGACGATCGGCGTCGTCTCGCTCGGCAGCTGCGATCCGGCGGTCCGCGAGGCGCTCGACCTGCTCGCCGACTCCGGGCTCCCGCTCGACTTCCTCAGGATCCGCGGCTTTCCCTTCGCCCCCGAGGTGCGAGCGTTCCTCGACGACCACGAGCTCACCTTCGTCGTCGAGCAGAACCGCGACGCCCAGCTCCGCTCGCTCCTCACCATCGAGACCGGCGTCGAGCCGGCCAAGCTGCGCTCGGTCCTCGTCTACGGGGGCTTCCCTCTCAGCGCTTCCCAGGTCGTCGAAGGAATCACCGCACAGCTGGAGGTCTGACCGGCAATGGCGTCCATCACCAAGCCGCTGATCCCCCTCGTCGAGCTCGAGAGGAACGAGCTCGGCCTCACCGTACGCGACTACGAGGGGGCGATGTCGACGCTGTGCGCCGGCTGCGGCCACGACTCCGTCACCGCCACCATCGTTCGCGCCGTCTTCGAGCTCGCGATCCCTCCGCACATGATCTCGAAGCTCTCGGGGATCGGCTGCTCGTCGAAGACCCCGGCCTACTTCGTGCGAGGGGCGCACGGCTTCAACTCGGTGCACGGCCGCATGGTGGCGATCGCGACGGGCGCGAACGCCGCCAACCGGAAGCTCCACTACATCGGTGTCTCCGGCGACGGCGACTCGCTGTCGATCGGCATCGGCCATCTCGCCCACGCGATCCGGCGCAACGTCAACATGCTCTACCTGATCGAGAACAACGGCGTCTACGGCCTCACCAAGGGCCAGTTTTCGGCCTCGACGGACGTGAACTCGACCTCCAAGCGCGGCGAGCCGAACCTGCTGCCTCCGATCGACCCGGTGATGCTCGGTCTCAGCCTGGGCGCGACCTTCGTCGCCCGCGGGTTCTCGGGGAACAAGGAGCACCTGCTCCCGCTCATCAAGGCCGGTCTCGAGCACACAGGCTTCGCGCTCATCGACGTCATCTCGCCGTGCGTCCAGTTCAACGACCACGAGGGCTCGACCAAGAGCTACCTGTTCACTCGCCACCACGAGGTGCAGGTCGACGACTTCACCCTCTTCCAGGACGGGATCCACGCGAACGGCAGCGACGACGGCGCCGTCACCGTCTCCATGCACTCCGGCGCGCTCCTGCGGTTCCGCTCGCTGCCCGCCGACTACGACCCCACCGACCGCGCCTCGGCGATCGCCTACCTGGAGCGACACAAGGCGCCCGACGAGGTGCTGACGGGCCTCTTCTACGTGAACGAGGCAGCTCCGGACTTGCACGAGCTGAACAAGACCGTGACCGAGCCGCTCGTCGCGGTGCCCTTCGAGCGGCTGTGCCCGGGCGCCTCGGCGTTGGAGGAGTTGCAGAAGAGCTTCGTCTGACCGCCCCGGGGGCGGTTCCCGGGCTCGACCGGGGATCCGCCCAGCGATTCGCCCGGGGATGCGTCCGGGGTTCCCGGGGATGCGTCCGGGGTTCCCGGGGATGCGTCCGGGGTTCCCGGGGATGCGTCCGGGGTTCCCGGGGATGCGTC
>JAJYYT010000031.1 GCA_021800645.1 Actinomycetes bacterium | reverse complement strand
CCGCCGGGTGCGGCCGGGTGCCGGATCGCTGGCACCCTCCGAGGCGCTCCGCGAGCAGGTCGGTCAAGTAGCGGTGCCGTTCGGGATCTGCACCGAGCCGACCAACATCGCCGCCGGCGGGCAGTGCTGTCCGTTCCGTCACCGCTGCTCGGGTTGCACCTACTTCCGGACCGACCCCTCCTACCAGCCAGAGCTGCGCTCCTACCTCACCCAGCTGCTCGCCGACCGGGAACGCCTCGAGGCGGCGGCACCGGAGCTGGCCGAGTGGGCCCGAGCCGACGCCGCCCCCTCGGAGGCCGAGATCGAGGCGATCCGCCGCCTGATCGGCGCCAACGAGGAGGTGCTGACCGGCCTCGACGACGGAGACCGGGCAGCGGCGGAGGAGGCGATATCGACCATGCGCCGAGCCCGAGCGACACTCGAGACGACCTTCCCGGTTCGCTTCCGCGGCCTCGCGCGCCAGGCGCGCCCCGGCCTGTTCCCCACGATCGAGGCCGAAGCGGCCCATGGCTGAGCACGCGAGCCACCTGAGTCGGCTACGCCGGGCCGACTCCGAGGCCAAGGCCGCCCGGCTTCTCGCCACCCTCGAGGCCATGGTCGGCGCCGGGGAGGCACCGGTCCTCTCGGTCCTGGCCCGCCGGGCCGGGGTGAGCCGACGCTTCGTCTACGACCATCCGGAGCTTCGCGCAGAGGTCGCCCGGCGGGCCTCACAGCTCCTCGACCGCCAGACCGGCGCGATCGCCGCCAGCGCGCGCACCACGACCGCGTCTCTGCGAGCGGATCTCGAGAACGCCAAGGCGGCGAACCGTCGCCTGGAAGCCGATCTGGCTGCGCTCCGCCGACGTCTCGGCGAGCTGACCGGCAAGGAGGTGCTCGCGGAGATCGGACATGCGCCCGGCACGGACAGCGTCCGAGTGACTGAGCTCGAGCAGGCGCTGTTCGACGCGCAGGAAGCCCTCGCCCGGCGGACCGAGGAGCTCGAGTCCGCCCGTCAGATCAACCGTGAGCTCATGGGGCGTCTCAACCGCGGCTGCTGAGCACCCGTGCCGCACACCTGCGCGAAACCTGTCATCCCAGCTCAAGGCCCATAAAGCACAGGCCGAACTCCAGAAAAGGCCACGAGCAGGTCGAAACGACGGCCATGTACCTCCACGCCCACCTCGGCATCAAAGAGCGGGCACTTGAACGGACGCGGCCACCGTCGGTCAGCCCCGGTCGCTACCGACCCGCCGACTCCCTCCTTGCCTTCCTCGAGGCGCTGTGTCTATGCCGACCTCCTGAGTTCGTTCACCGACGCTGACGAGGGCGTTTCCGAGCAGGTCGGCATAACACGGACATCGGCATAATGCACCTTGTGCCGATGTCGGCACAAGGTGCACAAGCGGCGCAATGTCGTCGGCCATCTTCCCAAGGAGCAGGGCCGAAGCATCGACCGCCGTCTCGCCACCATCTTCGCCGACCCCGATGCCGACCGGGGTCTTTCGGCCGCCCGGCGTCTCGCCCAAGAGCTCCAGGCCGACCACCCCGACGCCGCCGCCAGCCTGCGTGAGGGCCTGGAGGACATGTTCACCGTCCGGCGCCTGGGCATCACCGGGGCGCTTGCCCGCACCCTCACCAACACCAACTGCATCGAGTCGATGATCTCGATCGCCCGGCGCACGACCGGCCGGGTGACCCGGTGGAAGGACGGGTCGATGAAGAAGCGCTGGATCGCAGCCGGCATGCTCGAGGCCGAGCGCTCGTTCCGCCGGGTGCGCGGCTGCAAGGACATGGCCAAGCTCGTCGACGCCCTGCATCGCCACGTCAGCCCAGCGGCTGATACAGCCCCCCAGTACGATCAGGCAGCAGCCTGAACCAGCTGTGGCCACCGCCGAACTTCAACAGCGGACGGGGCATCTTCGCCTGGCCTGGCCTGGTGAAGACTGCCCGGCGAGGTGGAGAAGGCACGCGCGCGAACGGGGACAAGACCGCCGCGGGAACGGCAACGAGCCACGGGAAGCGGACGCCCACCGGGGAGCGGGAAGGGGCGACGACAGAGGGCGCGGAAGACTTCCCGCAGCGCCTCAAGACTCAGAGCAGAGGGCGGGCCTGCTCCTCAGTTGCCGGTGCCCTCGAACCCGATGAGCCAGTGGATGCCGTACCGGTCGATGACCTGTCCGTCAGAGTCTCCCCACGGCCGCACCTGCAGGTCATCGACGACCTCGCCGCCGTCCGAGAGCCTGGAGAACCAGTCCCTCAGTGTCGAGGGGGGAGCGGTGCCCAGAAGGGACAGCATCAGCCCTTCGCATCGCACTGGCTTCTCGTCGCCGGCAACATCGGCACCAAAGAGACGGACCGGCCCGTCGCTGAGCGAGCCGTGGGCAATGGCGTCAGCAGGCCCATCGGTTCGATGGAAGTCTTCGAACGTGTGCAGCTGAGCCGAGCAACCGAAGACGTCGGCATAGAAGGACAAGGCTTCGCGGGCGGTGCCGGCAAAGTGGATGTACGGCGTCGGGGGAGTCGGCCCTGTCATGATGTCCTCCTGTTCATGCATCGCATCCTTCAGCATGGAGACGCAGGAACTCGGTGATTCTCATCGCCCCGTAGCGCCCGTCTCCGGCCCGGGGCCTCGGCTGTCGCCCGTTTCCGGCCGCCTCGGGGGTCCCCGTTCTTCCTGGTGCTGCTTGGTGCGGTGCTGCCGTGCGCCTCCGGGGACTTGAACCCCGAACCTGCGGATTAAGAGTCCGTTGCTCTGCCATTGAGCTAGAGGCGCACCGGGCAGTGTACGTGACGCGCACCGGGCAGACGGGCAGCGCGGACGAGCCACGTGGACGGACCGGGCGGGCGGACCGGGCGGGCGGAGGGCGAGCCGGCGCGGCGCTCGCACCTGGCGCCGGCGGTACCGTGGACGCTGCCGCTGCTGGCCCACCGGGCGCGGCCAAGAGGCACCGGGCACGGCCAAGAAGACGAGCGGCAAGGAAGCGATGGCTCGCGACGACGGTGTTCCCGGGGCGGTTCGCTGCGCTGGCGGCGCGCTGGGAGCGCTCGCCGCTGGCGCGCTGGCCGTCGAGTACCTGCCGGCGTTGGTCGCCATCGGACAGTGGGGAAGGCTCCGGGCGCTCCCTGGGGGCCTGTGCCGGTGGCGGGGATCAGGGCTGTCACGCCGAATCGCCCTCACCTTCGACGACGGGCCCGATCCGGAGGGGACGCCTCGCGTCCTCGATGCGCTCGACCACCTGGGCCTGCGGGCGACGTTCTTCGTCCTGGGCGAGCACGTCCGCCGGGATCCGGGCCTGGTGGAGGAGGTCGCAGCACGCGGACATCAGCTCGGGTCCCACGGGGACGTGCACTCGAGCCATTTCCTGCGTTCACCGGCGTGGGTTGGTCGGGACCTTCGACGCGCGCGCGACGCCATGGCTGCCCTCGGCCACGCACCCCGGTGGTACCGACCTGCGTACGGGCACGCGACCGGTGCGACGCTCGCCGTCGCTCGGACGATGGGGCTCGAGACCGTCTTGTGGTCGTCCTCGGGCCGCGAGTGGGTCGCATCCGGCTCCGCCGAGGTCGCCGGCGGCGTCCGCCAGAGACTGGGACCAGGTGCCATCGTGCTCCTCCACGACAGCGACCGGTTCGGCCCTCGAGGGATGTCCCGCCTCGTCGCCGACGCGCTGCCTTTCGTCGCAGACGAGTTGCGCCGGCGCGACCTGGAGGCGGTCAGGCTCGACGAGCTGTTGGACGAGGCGTGATGGCCGGCCTGGAACCGGCGTCCGGAGCGGGACCGGTCGTGTGCCGGCGCATTCAGGCACACCCATCGTTGCCCGTTGCGCACCCCCCTTGCGTAACCCCCGTTGCGTGCGGTCCGCAGCCCGCAGCTCGGGGTCGGCGTGTGCGCAAGGTGGTTGCAGGGCAAGGTGCTCGTGAGGTGTTGCTCGTGAGGTGTTGGTGATGTGCGCCCCAAGATCGGAGCTTTCGAGATGAACGTGGACGGATCTGCCGCGGCTCGGCCGTCCGCCGAGCCTGTCGAGCTTGGAGAAGGCCCGTTTCGCGCGATGCCCTTCGACTCGGCCGTCGTGCTCTCCGGGTCGATCGGCAAGGGACACGATTCGGTGGCCGAGGCCTGCGAGGCGGCACTGCAGGCGGTGGGCGTGAGCTCGGAGGTGCTCGACTGCATGTCGATGCTCGGGGGCGCACGTTCGCGCCTCGGCACCTCGGTCTTCAGGCGGATGATCTCGCTGCCCGCCCTCTACGACGGCTTCCACTTCAGCTACCTGCGCAACGGCAACCGGGTGCCGCAGGCCCTCGCGCAGCAGGCGGTGCGCCAGCTACTCCCGTCGGTAGCCAGTGCCGTCGCCGCAGCGGGGAGCAACCCCCTCGTCGTGTCGGTGTTCCCGACGGGCGTCTGCACGGTGGCCGCGCTCAAGCGCGAGCGTCCGACGCTCGCGGCGGTGGCGGTCTGCACCGACGCGACCGCGCACCGCATGTGGGTGGCCGAGGGCACGGACCTCTACGTGGTGTGCTCGCCGGTCGGCGCCCTCACCGTCAAGCGGTACGCCCCCGGGGCCGCGGTGGCGGTCATCCCGCCGCCGGTCCGGCCCCAGTTCTACGACGTCCCGGCGAAGTCGGCTGCCCGCGCGGGGCTCGGCGTCGCGCCGGACGAGCGCTGCGTGCTGCTCATGGGGGGCGGGTGGGGTCTAGGCCCGCTGGACAAGACCGCCGAGGCGCTCGCCGGCGCGGGCTACTGGGTCCTGGCGGTCGCGGGAGCCAATGGGCGCCTGTACGCGCGCCTGCGAGCGGTCGCGTCGCGGCACCGGCGGGTCCTGCCCTTCGCGATGACCAACCGCGTCCACGAGCTGATGGCAGCCGCCGACGCGGTGGTGACCTCTCCTGGACAGACCTGCCACGAGGCGCGCGCAGTCGGACGCTGGCTCGTCGTCCTCGACGTCGTGCCCGGGCACGGCCGGGAGAACGCGCTGCACGAGCTCGAGCAGGGTGGGGCGCTCGCCTGCTCGCCGGAGCCGGCCTCGGTGGAGGCCGCCGTCGAGTTCATCTTCGCCGAGCAGCCCGAGCACCCGCCCTGGCCGGTGAGGAGCGCCGTCGAGTGGGAGAAGCAGTTCTTGGGTGCCATGGGCAGCGTCGGCTTCGAGTTTGCCGAGCCTGCCGGTGGCCGCTGAGCGCCGCCCGGCATTCCCGGCGCCGCCCGGCAGATGTCATCGCAGCGTCCGCTCGAAGAAGTCCCAGACGATCGGCCACGCTCGGTTGGCGGCCTCGGGCCGGTACATCGGGCGGTCGGTGGCGAAGAACGCATGGCCGGCATTCTCGAAGGTGTGGAACTCGAAGGTCTTCCCCGCGTCCTCGAGGGCTCGGGCGAGCGCCGCGGTCTCCTCGGGGGAAGGGTGCTCGTCCTGCGCGCCGAAGAGCCCGAGGAGGGGGCAGGAGAGGTCCCTTGCGAGCTGGACGATCGGCCGGGCACGAAGGTGCAGCTCCGCAGGTGGCTCGTGGACGATGAAGGCGCCGTAGCAGTCCACCGCCGCGTCGAGCTGGAGGCTGCATGCCGCGAGGAACGACTGGCGGCCCCCGGAGCAGTAGCCGATCGTGCCCACCTTGGCGTTGGAGCGGTCGAGCGACCGCAGGTAGCGGACGGCGCCGTCGACGTCCCCCACGAGCTGGTCGTCAGGGACCCCTCCCTTTTGGCGGACTGCTGCGGCGGCTTCGGCGGGATCGGACCCGATGCCCTCGCGGCTGTAGAGGTTGGGGCAGATCGCGAAGTAGCCGTGGTCCGCGATGCGCCGGGTGATCTCCTTGGTGGCCTCGTCGTAGCCGGGAGTGTGGTGGATCACCACCAACCCGCCGTACGGGCCTTCGGCGAGCGGTTGAGAGAAGTAGGCCTCCAGCTCGTCGCCGCCGTGACCGGCGAGTCGGATCGTCTCGGCCTTGATCGCGTCGGTCATGGCGCACGACGCTATCTCCTTGATGCCGAGCGAACCCAGGGAGGACGAGGCTGTGCCTGAGCGAACGCGGGCCGTCGCGCCGCGGTGGCGCTCGGTGACGGCCAGGATGGTCGTCGGCGTCTTCGTGGTGGCCGCCGCAGCCGGCGCCGCGTACCTCGCGTCCGGCTCCCACAGCGCGGCGAAGGGCGCCTCCGGCGGCGCTGCAGCACGCCACGCCACCGCCAACGCCAACGCCAGCCGGCACTCCAGCGTGCCCCCCTCCAGCGTGCCACCCTCGAGCGCGCCACCCTCGAGCGTGCCCCCCTCCACGACGACGACGACCGGCCCTGGGACACTGCCCCAGACCGACGCGCTGCCGCCTGCCTCCTCGCCGCAGCTGAGCGCCGAGATGGTCGATCTGTGGGAGGGCGTCGTCGCAGACGACGTGGCCGCTGCGCTGCCCGCGTTCTTCCCCGAGTCGGCCTACGTGAAGCTGAAGACGCTCGCGGATCCGGCGGCGGACTACGAAGACCGTCTCGTCGCCGAGCTGCGCGCCGACCTCGGCGCCGCGCATGCGCTCCTCGGGTCGTCGGCGTCGTCGTCGGCGCTCGTGGGCGTAGAGGTGCCCGAGCAGTACGCGCACTGGATCACACCCGGGGTCTGCACAAACTCCATCGGCTACTACGAGGTGCCCAACTCGCGTCTCGTCTATCGGGAAGGAGGCGTGGTCCGCTCCTTCGGCATCGCGTCGATGATCTCCTGGCGCGGGCAGTGGTACGTCGTCCACCTGGGAGCGGTCACACGGCCCACAGGGACAGTCCACGGCGTGGTGGACGATCCCTCCACAGGCCCTGGGGTGTCCGCGTACTCCTCGACCTGCTGAGCGCTCCCCGGGAAGGCCTCGCCGCCGCTACCGCTGGATCGACTTCAACTCCAGGAGCTCTTCGAGCCCGAACCGTCCCCGTTCGCGCCCGTAGCCCGACTGCTTGTACCCCCCGAACGGCGCGGAGGGGTTGAAGGCGGCGCCGTTCACGTCGACTTGCCCGGTCCGCAGCAGGCGCGCCACCCGCTCCGCGCGCGCGGGGTCGGCTGCCCAGACCGCGCCCGCGAGGCCGTAGTCCGAGTCGTTGGCGATCCTGACCGCCTCTTCCTCGGACTGGTAGGGAAGGATCGACAGCACCGGCCCGAAGATCTCCTCGCGCGCGACGGTCATGTCGTTGGTCACCTCGGAGAAGACCGTCGGGCGCACGAAGTAGCCGCGCTCGAGCCCCTCTGGCGGCTCGGCGCCGCCGGTGAGGAGCGTCGCGCCCTGTGCGACGCCCGCTCGGACGTAGCCGCGGACGCGCTCGCGCTGCGCCGCCGACGCGAGGGGCCCGAGAGTCGTCGCGGGGTCGAGCGAGCTGCCGACGACGTAGCGCTCTGCGGCGGCGACGGCGCGCGCCTCTGCCTCTGCGAGCCGTGACCTGGGCACAAGCATGCGGGTGAGCGCAGAGCACGTCTGGCCGGAGTTGAGGTAGCAGGCGAAGACGCCCGCAGGCACCGCGGCGTCGAAGTCCGCGTCGTCGAGGATGACGTTTGCCGACTTGCCCCCGAGCTCGAGAGCGACCCGGGTGACCGAGCGCGAGGCGAGCTCCATGATCCGGCGCCCCGCGCGCGTCGACCCGGTGAACGACACCATGTCGACACGCGGGTCCGTCACGATCGCCTCCCCGACGATCGGTCCCGGCCCGACGACCATGTTGAAGACGCCCGGAGGGAGCCCGACCTCGTCGATGATCTCCGCGAGGGCGTAGGCGCTGAGCGGCGCGATCTCCGAAGGCTTGAGCACGACCGTGCAGCCGACGGCGAGCGCCGGCGCAACCTTGAGCGAGATCTGGTAGAGGGGATAGTTCCACGGGGTGATGGCGCCCAGGACGCCGACGGGCTCGCGGACGACCAGCGAGTTGCCGATCTCCTCTTCCCATCTCACCTCCTTGAGGCGTGCGGCAGCGTCGGCGAAGGCGCCCGAGGCGAGACCGACCTGGACGACCTTCGACAACCCGAGAGGCATCCCGACCTCTCGCGAGATCGTCTCGGCGATCGCGTCGGTGCGGTCGGCGAGACGCTCGGAGATGCGGGTGAGGAGCTTGGCCCGCTGCTCGGCAGGCGTCGCCGACCACGGCCCGAAGGCGTCGGCTGCCGCCTCGACCGCGCGCGCTGCGTCCTCGGCGGTCCCCTCGGGGACTTTCCCGAAGACCTCCTCGGTGTTGGAGTCGAGCACCTCGAAGATGCCCTCGCCGGCCGGCGGCACCCACCCGCCGCCGACGTAGAAGGTGTTGCGAACCTCCATGGCAGCTCCTTCCTCGAGTCCTCCTCGGGTCGATGTCGACGATAGGCCCCGCGCGTGCTGCAAGCGCCATCCCCGCGCGTGCTGCAGGCGCCATCCGAGCCGGCTCGCCAACAAACGTTCGTCTGACCTGGGAGAACATGCTGAGACGGGACCGGGAGCGGGTGATAGAAGGAGAGCGCATGAGCGCGCGTGGCCGACCGATCGCGATGCTGACCTGCGCGATCGTCCTCCTCGCCGGCAGCCTCGTGACGTGGGCGGCCGGCGGTCCTGCCGCGGCCGCCGGCGCGGCGCACGCCCGGCACGCCCGGCACGCGGCCTCCGCCCACGACGCGCACGCGGCCCACGCGGCGCACGCCGCGCACGCCCTGCAGTGCAAGGCCGGGACGGGGACGGGGGCGCCCGGCGTGACCCCCAAGGAGATCAAGGTCGCCGCCATCTCCACGCTCTCGGGCATCCTCGCGGCGGACTTCGGCTCCCTGGTCCCGGGCATCAAGGCGTACTTCAGCATGGTTGACGCGCACGGGGGGGTGGACGGGCGCAAGATCGTGCTCGCGTACAACCTCGACGACGCGGGGCTGGCGAGCCAGTTCCAGACCGACGTCCACACCGCCATCGACCAGGACCACGCGTTCGCGGTCGCGGTGTCGTCGTACTGGTTCACTCCCGCCTACTTCGCGCGCACGTGCACGCCGACGTACGGCTACAACGTCGACGGCAACTGGTCGGGCCCACCCAACCTGTTCGCTGCGGGCGGCTCGGTCCTCCCGCTGAAGACGATCGCGCCCGCCGTGGCGTACCTCGTCGACAAGACGCACTCGAAGTCGATCGCGATCCTCGCCTACGGCGTCTCGACCTCGTCCGATCTCTGCCGGACCACGGGCAAGCTCCTTCGAGGCGCGGGCTACCACGTGGTGTTCACAGACCTGCGGCTCCCGCCGATCGACGCCAACCTCACGCCCGACGTCCAGCGGATCCAGCGCGCGGGCGCCGACTTCGTCGTGTCGTGCATGACAGTCACAGGCAACGTCACCCTCGCCCGGGACATCCGCCAGTACGGGCTCCACGTCCACCAGCTGTGGTTCGACGGCGCCGACGCGACCGTCGTGAAGCGCTACGAGCAGCTGCTCCAGGGCGTCTACTTCAACGTGCAGAACGTGCCCGAGACCGCGGCGCGCCTGTACCCCGGCGTCTACCCGGGGCTCCAGACGTACTTGAAGACCATGCACCGCTACGCGCCCGGCTACGCGGACAACGCGCTGGCGCTCGACGGCTGGGAGTCCGCCGCGTTGATGGTGGCGGGGATCAAGGCGGCCGGCCGCCACCTCACTCAGGCGTCGGTGGTGGCCGCGACCAACCGCATCACCGACTTCACGGCGGGCGGCCTCGAGGAGCCCGTCGACTGGAAGACCGCGCACTACCTCCAGACACGCACGTCCTGCAGCGCCTTCGAGCAGGTGAAGGGTGCCGCGGCGCTGCCCGTCCTCGGCAAGGGCAAAGAGGTGTACCTGTGCTTCGCGGTGTCGCACGTCCGGCACCCCGAGCCGGTGGCGCCGGTGCCGGGGATCCCCGGGCCCCACCGGGCCTGAGCCGCCCGTGGAGCAGCTGCTCGGCTTCGCCATCCCGGGCGTGCCCTACGGCTGCGCCTACGCGGTCTTCGCGGTGGGGCTCGTCCTCACGTACCTGACGACCGGCGTCTTCAACTTCGGGTACGGCGCGCAGGCCTACGCATCGGCGTTCCTGTTCGCCTGGCTCGTCGACGACCACGGCTGGCCGACGTGGGCCGCCTTCGTGTGCGCCGTCGTCGTGCTCGGTCCCGGGCTGGCGCTGGTCTTCGACCGGCTGCTCTTCCGCCGCATCGCCGCCACCAACACGACGGCGAAAGTCGTCACCGGCCTCGGCATCCTCGTAGGCGTCCCGGCGCTGCTGCCGGTCCTCTTCGGCAACGGCAACCTGGTGGGCGCGCCGAGCATCCTCTTCGACCCCAACACCGTGTACTTCCATCTCGGTGCAGACGTCCCGGTGAACGGGTCGTACCTGAGCGCCGTGATCCTCACGGCCGCCATGCTCGTGGTGCTCGTCCTCCTGCTGCGGACGACCAACCTCGGCCTCGAGATGCGCGCGGCGGTCGAGAGCCGCCGCCTGCTCGAGCTCGAGGGTGTCAACGCGCCCCGTGTGACCGCGACCGCGTGGGCGGTGTCCGGCCTCATGGCCGGGCTCGCGGGCGTGCTGCTCGTGTCGACCGAGGTGATCGTCGCGCCCCAGGACTACATCACGCTGATGGTGGCCGCGATCGCCGCGGCGGCATGCGCGGCGCTCCGGTCGATGACGGTCGCCGCGGTGGTCGGGGTGCTCCTCGGGGTCGTGAGCCTGGTCGCGCAGGGCTACCTGCCGACGTCGAGCTTCTGGTACTCGGCGGTGCTCCCCGCGTTCCCGTTCATCGTGCTCGTCGGCGCGCTCCTCTTCGTCCCCGGCCTGCGCCGGCTGGGCCAGGCCGACGACCCCCTCTCCAACGTCGACCCGCCGCCGCCGCCGGCCGCGTCGCGCGTGCGGGGACGGGAGGTCGACCGGGTGGTCCGCACGGGCTTCTGGGCGCTTCTGCTCGCCTTCGTCACCTCGATGCTCACGTGGATGCCCAGCGCGTGGGAGACCGTGCTCAACCAGGGGCTCGCGTACTCGGTGGTGTTCCTCTCGGTGACGCTGCTCACCGGGACCGCGGGCCAGCTCTCGCTCGCGCAGGCGACGCTCGCGGGGATCGCCGCGT
This sequence comes from Actinomycetes bacterium, assembly GCA_021800645.1. The sequence continues at coordinate 491 of JAJYYT010000031.1, read as the reverse complement.
TCACGGCCGGGCAGCTCGCCGCGCACCTCGGGCTCGACTTCCTTGCCGGCGGCGCGCTCGGCGCGCTCGCTGCGGCGCTGGTCGCCGCGCTGCTCGCGCTGGCGTCGTTGCGGTTGCGGGGGCTCGGGCTCTCGCTCATGACCCTCGCGGCGGCACTCCTCTTCGACGTGGCGATCTTCCCCGCGCAGGTGGTGAGCGGCGGGACAGGGGGGTTCCCCGTGCGCGCACGCTGGCTGCCGCTCGACCTGCTCGCGCCCGACGGGCACGCCTACTTCGTCGTGGCCCTCCTCGTGGTCGTCGTGTGCGCCGGAGGGGTGGCGCTCGTCCAGCGCGGCACGGTCGGCCGGCTGCTTGCCGCCATGCGCAACAGCGAGCTCGGCGCGGAGGGCATCGGGGTCAGCCTCTCGTGGGAGCGCGTGCTCGCCTTCGCGCTCTCCGGCGCGCTCGCCGGCGTCGGGGGAGTGCTGCTCGCGATCCAGCAGACGGTGAAG
>JAJYYT010000030.1 GCA_021800645.1 Actinomycetes bacterium | reverse complement strand
GATGAGCCGAGCATGGCCGACTCCGGTCACCGCACCCAGACGGACGACCATCTCCTGGTTGACGACGAGGACCGGGACGAGGAGCGGGAGCGTCCAAAGGAGGGTCAAGCCGTAGTTTTGCGCGGCCTGCGCGTACGTCGCGACGCCCCCGGCGTCGTTGTCGCCCACCATGACGATGATCCCAGGGCCGACGATCGCGAGGAACGTCAGCAGGCGGCGCTTCCACGAGCGTCGCGCCTCGGCGTCGGTCTGCCGGATCGTCCCGAAGGCTCCCTGGATGTCCCCGAGGTGGGCTTCGTCGAGCACCGCCGACTCGGCGCCGGTCCGCGCGTCGACCAGCGGCGGCGCCACGCCGGGCACGCCGGTCCGGCGCCGGTGGGCCCCGGTTCCGGGCCTTGCCATTGCTCACCTCCTTTCGCTGATGCCGGTGGCGTGCGCGCACGCCACCGGCATCAGCGCAGAGGATGAGCCCGCACTGCGCCCGGAGGCGTGCGCACAGCCCGCCGGCGAGGCGGTCTGTGCGTCTTGTGGTGGATGACGCGGGACGTGGAGCGCCCCGGCCATCTGGTATGTGGAGGTTCCATCGATCTGTGCACGTTCGTCACTGCGTCCGATCAGTCCTCGGGCGACATCGTCCCGAAATCACGACGCCACCCGGTGGGCAGCATCAGCTCGAGCACGTCGTCCACCGTCACGATACCCAGGATGTGCTGGTGATCGGAGTCGAGGACCGGAGCGACCATGAGGTTGAAGTCCGACATCTTGCGCACGGTGGCCCCGAGGTCCCAGTCAGGGTGGAGGTGGGCGGCGACGGGGCGAACCACAGACGACAGCGCGGCGTCAGGCGGGGCGCGCAGCAGCGACACGACCGATGCCGAGCCGGCGACCGACCCGTCGGCGTGCAGCGCGAACACGACCTGCAGCGACTCGGGAGGTGCGGTGCTGTGGCGCACCGCGGACAGCGCGTCCTCTACGGTCGCAGACTCCGGCAAGGCGACGAAGTCCGGGCTCATGAGGCCGCCGGCCGTCTCGGGGTTGTAGTTGAGCAGCAGGCGCACCTTGCGACGTTGCGGCTGCGGCAGCGCTTCGAGCAGGCGCAGCCGGCGATCCTGGTCGGCCTCCATGATGAGGTCCGCTGCGTCGTCCGGCGCCATCGAGGCGAGGAGCCGTGCAGCCTCCTGGTCGGACCGTGACTCGAGGAACTCGACCTGGTGCTCCGTGTCGAGCTCCTCGAACACGTCGGCCTCGAGCTCCCGGTCCGCGCCGACCGCCTCGATGATCTCCTCCCCCTCCTCGTGCGAGGCCGCTTCGACGAGGTCGGCGATCTGCGCAGGGTGGAGGCGGGCAAGCTTGCGGTACGGGATGCGCAGACGCGCCGTGGGGACGTGCGCGACGAACGGCTCGATGCTCGCCCAGTCGACGATCCCTGAGGGCGGCCCGCCGGAGCCGAGGTGGCCGTGAAGGAGGCGTCGAAGGACACTTCTTCGCGACGGGTCCACCCCGATGACCTCCCAGGTGTCGTTCACATCGGCGATCTCGATCTCGTTGGCCCTGATGAGGCGGCCGCCGGCAACGTTGATCAGGTGCCTCGCCAGAAGATCACGCCCGAGGAGCATCTCGCCGGGCCGGCGCTCGAAGCGGCGGAGGTCGACCCGGTTGCCCGTGAAGCGCAGCTCGCGCTGGCCGATCCCCCCGATCTTGCGGATACCGACGAACAGGTCACGCCCGCCGATGCGCACGACCGCGCCGACGACCGGGGGGTGCGGTGCGCCGAGGTGGACGACCAGGTCCTCGACCCGTCCGACGCGATCACCTCCCGAGTCGACGAGAGGGCGCCGCACGACGCTCGAGAAGTGGACGATCTGCACGGCTGGCGCGGTCACGGTCACCGACCCGAACGGTAGCGCAGCGGCCGCGGCACCGAGCCTGCGTCCGGCCAGCTCGTGTCCCCGTCCTGCGCCGGGCTACGAGGGACTACGACGCGGCCGCGTCCGTGGTGTCCCCGGAATCGAACGGGTCGTCGGTCGCAGCGGGCACCTCGGGCACGTGCGCAGCATCGGACGCGCCGACGTCGATAGAAGCCGGATCGGCGGCGAAAGGTGGCCCGGAGGGTGCGGTGCCGGCGCGGTCCCGGCGATCGAGCATGCCCGGACGCGGCCATCGACGGACGAGCGGTACCGACGCTGCGAGCGCGGCGACGGCGCCGATGACGAGCGCCACCCGAGGCGAGCTGGCGTCGCTCAGCCAGCCCATGATCGGTGCCCCGATCGGGGTGGTGCCGAGGAAGGCGATGGCGTAGAGGGACATCACGCGCCCGCGCATCGTTGGCTCCGCGGCGAGCTGGAGCGTCGCGTTCGCCGTCGCGATGAAGGCGATGCTGGCGACGCCCATCGCCACCAGCGCGACCACCGTGAGGAGCTCGGTCGGCAGGAGGCCGACAAGTGCGATCGTCGCGCCGAACCCGAGCCCGATCAGTCCGAGGAGCCCGGCAGAAGGCCGGCTCCGGTGGGCGACGAGCAGTCCCCCCATCACCGCTCCGGAGCCCATGGCGGCGGTGAAGGCGCTGTAGGTCCCGGCACCCCCATGGAAGGTGTACTCCGCGAGGAGGGGCAGCGTCGTCGTGAAATTGAAGGCGAGCGTGCCGACCACCGCCATGGCGAGCAGCGGGTCGCGGAGCCCGGGAGTGCGCCATACGTACCCGAGCGCCTCCCTCACCTGGCCCTTGGCACGGGCCACCCGCTCGGTGCGGTACAGCTCCGAGGTCCGCATCAAGAGGAGCGCGACGATGACCGCCGCGTACGAGCCGGCGTTGACGAAGAAGCACGATGCGAAGCCCGTGGCGTAGATCAGCGCGCCGCCGATCGCCGGACCGATGACACGGGCCGAGTTCATGAGCACGCTGTTGAGGCTCACCGCGTTGGGCAGGAGCTCGCGCCCCACCATCTCGGAGACGAACGCCTGCCGGGCCGGATTTGTGAACAGGTTGACCACGCCAAGGAGCGCGGCGAGGAAGAACACCTCCCACATCCGCACCACGTGCATCCCGGTCAGCAGCGCCAACGCGAGCGCGAGCGCCCCGGCCGCTGCCTGGGTGACGACGAGCAGGCGGCGCTTGTCGAGCCGGTCGGCAGCGACACCGCCCAGCGTGCCGAACAGCAGCATCGGCACGTACTGGACGGCGGTCGCCGCCCCCACGTCGACACCGTTGCCCCTCAGCTGGTGCGAAAGGATCAGGAGCGCGAGCGCGACGGTCTGCATCCACGTGCCCGAGACCGACACCACCTGCCCGTAGAAGTAGAGCCGGAAGTTGCGAACCTGCAGCGCCCGGAAGGTCTTCGCGCCCACCTCGCGCAGGCGATGCCTCATCGCTCTTCGACCAGCCTCTCGAGCAGCACTGCGAGCTCGGCCACCCGCGCACGCTCGAGCGCAGGGAGGACCGCGATCTGCCGGGCGAGATAGGCGTTCTCCAAGCTCTTGATCCGCTCGAGCGTGGCGCGCCCCAAGGCCGTCAGCTCGACCCTGCTCACCCTCTTGTCGCCTTCGTCGCCGAGCCGCACGACGAGCCCTGCAGCCTCCATCGCCCCGATGATGCGCGTCATGGTGGGCGGCTGCACCTGCTCTGCCTGAGCGAGCTCGCCGAGCGTCGGGCTCCGAAGGCGCCTGATCGTCGAGAGGGCGGACTCTTGAGGAGGTGAGAGGCCGGTCACCGACTCCTGGCGCAACCGACGGTTGAGCCGGGTGATCGCGATCCGCACCCTCGCAGGCAGCTCCTCGTCGGCGATCTCCTCCCGGGGGGGTGCCGGCGCGTCCCGGGGGTGTGCCGGCGCGTCCCGGGGGTGTGCCGGCGCGTCCGAGGGCTCGCCCTCTCCCGAGCCCGGCTCCGTCTCCGTCTCCGTCTCCCGCGGTCCACCGGCCCTCCGGCTGGTCACGCGGTGGATCTTACTTAGTGTTTCTCACTAATGTTTCTCATCTCGGCGGACTTGCCCAGGATTGGGCCCCAGGGAGTGGGGGTGGAGCGGAGAGGGACTAGAGCCGGGGGACGTAGGCGCCACGACCGAGAGCAGCGCTCTCGAACGGGTCCACTGTCTCTGTCAGCCCGCCGACGACCTCGGCGACCCAGGGAAGGCGATCCTTCAAGATTCGCTCGACGCCGCCTTGCAACGTCGCAGAGCTGATGGCGCAGGAGCTACAGGCGCCCTGGAGCTGGACCTCCACGACCCCCGATTCGACGTCTGCGGAGACCAGCACGAGGTCGCCGCCATCCGCTTGCACCGCGGGACGAATGAGCTCCATGAGGGATCGCAGCTCGGCGAGCCGCTGCCCGCGCTCTGCGTCGCCCAGTGGACCGTGCGCGTCGCCCGCCGTCTCCCCCGCGTCGTCAGGATGGTCCCGGTCGTTCTCCACGGCTCCCATTGTGCCGCGCGCGACGCCGCCACCGAGCGCCCGGGGCGCCGTCCGAGCTCAGGCGACGACGGGATCCGGCGGCGGGGCAGCCGGCGGCTCTTCGACCACGCGATTCTCGAGGACCCCGATCCGGTCGATCTCGATGCGCACCAGGTCCCCAGGTTCCAGCCACCGTGGAGGGGCGAAGCTTGCGCCTACCCCCGAGGGCGTGCCCGTCGAGAGCACGTCTCCGGGCTCGAGCGGGAAGACCGTCGTCAGGTACTCGATCATCTCGTCGGGCCCGAAGACCATGTCCCCGGTCGAGGTGTGCTGGCGGAGCTCGCCGTTCACCCACGTCCGCAGGGAAAGCCCCCGGACGTCGCCCACCTCGTCCGGGGTCACGATCCAAGGCCCCAGGGGACAGTGCGTGTCGAACGACTTGCCCATCGTGAACGTCGGCGAATGGGCTTGCCAGTCCCGCACGCTGACGTCGTTCACCACGGTGAAGCCAGCGACCACGCCGAGCCACCTTGTTGCGGGGACGGACTTCGCACGTCTGCGGATCACCACGCCGAGCTCGCCCTCGTAGTCGACCTGTCGGGAGACCGCCGGGATGACGATTGTGCTGGACGGCCCGGTCACCGCAGTTCGCTGCTTGTTGAACCAGTACTGGCGCGTTGGCAGCTCGCGTCCCATCTCTTGGACGTGCGCCTTGTAGTTCATCCCGATCGCCAGCACCTTGGGCGGCGAGGTCACCGGCGCGAGCAGCTCCACCTGCTCGAGGCCCCAGCGCCGCGCAGAGGTGGCCGGAGCCGACATCGCCCGCTCCCACGCCTCGTCGCCCAGCCCGAGAAGCAGGGCCATGTCCCCGGGCAGACCGATTGCAGCGTCAGTCAGGTCGATGAGCTCGTCGCCGTCCACGACCCCGGTGCGCTGGCGTGTCGCGGGGCCGGATGGCGTCCCGTCGGGTACGAGGAAGGTCGCGAGCCGCACACTCGGAGGCTAGCGGCCGCCACGCCGCACAGCGGCGTTGCGCGCTCGGTTCACGCCGGCGCGTCCTTGGGTGCGGGCGCGCCCTTGGGCGCCTGCGCGCCCGCGAACTCCTCGTAGGCGGCGAGAGCCCGGGGACCGAAGACCGTGCCTGGGCCCCCATTCATCAGGATGCAGACTCCGACGGTCTCAGCCACCTCCTGAAACGTCGCGCCCCGCCGCGCCGCGCCGCGGGCGTGAGAGGCGATGCACCCGTCGCATTCGCGGGTGACCGCGATGGCGAGCGCGACGAGCTCCTTGGTCTTCGCTGACAGCGCGCCCTCCGCCATCGCGCCACGGTGGAGGGCGGCGTAGCCGGACACCACGTCGGGCACCGCCTCGCGCACCCTTGCGTACTGGTCGCGAAGCTCGGATTGGATGTCGTGGTAGTGGGACATGCGTGCTCCCTTCAAGGATGCCGGCTCGTCCGCTCGAGCGCGGTGCCCGATGCAGAGGGGTGCCTCGTCAGGCCGGGCGCCGCTCACCGTCGCGGACGGCCGGCACCATTCGGCGGCACCGAAGGCACCAGGCCGCCGGCGCTTCCTCGTCCGCCGGGTGGACGAGAGCCCCACATGCACCGCAACGCCAGATGGCGGGTGACTCCGACCCCAGCTGGAAGGTCAATTTCGCTCCTTGCCGTCCTGTCGCGTCGTCCAGTCCTGGTGGCGCCCCGAGGGGACCGGATCCGGCCCGACCGATCTTGCAGGTCGCCACTCTATGTGCACTGCGCAACGGTCACACGTCCCGGCCGTGGCGCGCGCCGCGGACCCGATCGCGGAGGTGGACGGGAATCGAACCCGCCGGGCGGGGTTCACCCGCCCCACCCGCTTTGAAGGCGGGGAGGCCCACCAGGTGCCTGGACACCTCCGTGCCGGAGCGTAGAGGCGCCGCGCCGCCGTCCGCACCAGGGCCACGGCGGCGCCCCAACGTCGCCCTCCCGCCGGACGAGGCTCTCGGATGCTCGCGTGCTCGGTGCTCGAACCGACGGCGTGAGCAGCCAGCTTGCGCGCGGTGCAGTGGGATTGCAATGGTTCGTGTCCGCATCGCCTCACCGGATGCACAGCACGCGGCGGTTCCGTCCCACAACCGTCGGGGTACGACGAACGCCGATCATAGAGGAGCACTGGATGACCGCCCTTCGGGAGGGACCGCTGGAAGACGGGCTCTCAGCTGCGCTCGATGACCTCGACGCGCGCTCCGAGACCGCAACGAGCGGCGAGCCCGCCGTCATCGAGAGCGGCCCGAGTTGCCGCGTGGACGGGGCGGGCGAAGGGCGGGGATACCGGATCCTCGGAGAGGTGGAGGTCGGGCTCGACCCCGAGGGCGTCGTCGTCCACGGCGCGACCGGACGGATCTACGTCGCGTGCTCGAGGTCGAACTCTGTGGCCGTGGTCGACCCCGACCGGCTGCGCGTGATCGAGACCATCCCGGTGGGCGGCGAACCCATCGACATCGTCGTGGACGAGCGAACCGGACGCGTGTTCACCGCCGACGCCAGGTCCGATCAGTTGTCGGTGATCGACGCGGCCGCAGCCAAGGTGGTGGCCACGATCGGCGTTGGCAGCTACCCAGCCGGCCTCTGCGTCGACGAGGAGGGACGCCGCCTCTACGCGGGCGACGCGGCAGGCTCCACGATGAGCGTCGTCGACCTCGACCGACTCGAACGGATCGGCGTGGTCGACGCAGAGCTCGGCGCAGGAGCCGTCGCCGTCGACCCGCGAGCGCGGCGTGTCTACTGCGTGAACTTCATCGCCTCCTCCGTGAGCATCGTCGATGCCGGGTCGCTCGAGGTCACTGCGCGTCTGCCGCTCCTTGCAGGACCGTGCGCGATCGCCGTCCACCAGGAGAGCGGCGACGTGTTCATCGCCGACTCGCTGGCGAGCACCATCACCCGGATCGACGGCCGCACGATCGAGAAGGCGGCGGAGATGGCGGTCCCCAACGCCCCGGTCGGCCTCTCGATGGGATCTCGCGGCGACCGCCTCTACGTCGGCAACCGGGGGGACGGCACCGTGAGCGTGATGGGGCTCGACGGCACCGAATGGTCCCGCATCCCGGTGGGCGCCGCCCCCGGCGGCGTGTGCGAAGACCCGCTGCATCCCGGGAGGCTCCTTGTCGCCAACGCCGGTTCCGGCACGATCACCGTCGCCGAGGACCTGCTGGACGGGCCTCCGACGACCCCGGTCGCGGCCGAGCGCCATCCGATGGTGGGCAAGAAGATGCCCTCTGTGTCCCTCCCGGACCTGTGGACCGAGCAGCTGCGCGACCTGGGCGAATGGGCGGGCCGCAAGTACGTCGTCAACGTCTTCGCCAGCTGGTGAGGCCCTTGCAACGCGGAGGCGCCGGTCATCGAGGACCTGCGTCGCCGTGCAGGCCGGTCTGGTCTGGAGATCATCTTGGTCGACGTCTGGGAGGGGACGGGCGCGTTCGCCGAAGCGCGGACATTCTGCAAGCTCTGGGGCGTCGAAGGAACCGTCCTCGTGGACGAGGCCGGAGAGCTGGTGGAGCGGCTCGGCATCCGAGGGGTGCCGACGAACATCTTCGTGGACGCCGACGGGACCGTGACGGCGATCGGCGCGTCGACCCCACGCGAGCTGGAGGCGGCCGTGCGCGAGCTGCTCGGTCCCGACGCCCCGCTCGAGGAGGCCACGCCGACGGGCGACTGGCACTGGCAGACCGATCCGGACCGGATCGGCGAGCAGCTCAGCGTCCGGGGAAACCGCCCGACAGGAAGCTGAGCCCCGCCCCGGCGAGAGGCTGAGACCCGCCCAGGCGATGGGGTTCAACTGTGGCGCGGGGCGCGAGGAACCCGTAGGCGACGTCGGTGCCCACGCGACCGACCCAGCGGACCAGCTCGGGCACGAAGCGCGCGACGTCGACGGTCCCCAGCCCTGACGCGAGGTTGTAGCCCGCCGACGCGCTGTAGCCAGTGACGGTGTGCTGGGTGCCATTCACCTCGAACGACACGGTCGTGTTGCCCTTGGTCACCGGCACGATCCCTGGCTCGTGAGCCCGCTGCATCGCGTAGAGAGCCGGATTGATCGCTCCGAGGCCGCGACCCGCCTCTTGGTCCGCGAGAGCGACCACGCCGGCAAAGAGGGGCGCAGCCTCGCTGGTGCCGCACACGTAGTACCAGCCAGGCGGTGTGGGCCCCCCGAAGCTCTGGTAGGTGTCGACCAGGCCCGAGCACGCGGCGCTCATCGAGATGTCCGGGATGCCCCGGTGATCGCCGACGACCGATGCCACGTCGCTCTGGTAGGAGGGTCTCGAGAAGATCGACGAGAGCCCCCCGCCGCTCGCGTCGGGATGGGGCCTCGATGTCCCGAAGACGAAGTCGTTGGCCGCCGGGTTGTACGAGTCGTTCCACACCTGGTCAGACGTCGTCCTGCGACCAGAGGCATCGAGGCTGAGCCGCGTCCCGCCGACCGCGGTGACGAGCGGGTCGCTCGCCGGCCATGTGACCGTCGGCGTCGTCGAGTAGTGGTGGCCTGTCGCTGTGGTGTAGTCGCTGACCCCTGTGTCACCCGTCGATGCGACGACCGTGATGCCCGCCGCCGCCGCAGCGACGAACGCACTCCGGAACGACTCCAGGTCGGCTGCCGAAGAGAACGTATTCTCGTTCGCGCCGAAGCTCTGGCTGATCACGTCTCCGAGATGGTGGTCGACCACGAAGTTCTCCGCCTCGACGATCTGCGCGAACCCGACCGGCCCCTCGGTCTCCGAGACCGGCGTCTCGACCACGAGGAGGCTCGCGCCGGGTGCGGCCGCATGCGCCCACTCCACGTCGAGGGTGGTCTCGCCCGCCCACCCGACCATTGTTGTTGTCCCCGGGTCGTAGGGCGGAACGGGACCCGCTGGTCGGATGATCCGGAGGCTCGGGGGGGCCGGGAGGTGGAACTGCGCGTCGAACCTGGCGAGGTCTCTTCGGATCGTCGGCGACCCGAACGAGTCCACGATGGCGATGGTCACGCCGCGCCCGTCGACACCCTCTTCGAAGAGTGTCCCCTCGTCGTACGCAGCCTGGATCTGCGCAGGGTCATAACAGGAGAGTCGGATCGACGGTGTGGCACGGCACTGCGACTCCGTGAGCAGGCGGCTTGCCGGCGAACGGCGAGACTCCAGCTGCTGGGACTCCATCTGCTGGGAGCGGACGCCCTCGGCCCGACCCTCGGGCCCCTTCGTCACCGCGACCGCCAGACTCGCCCCCAACGCGACGACGGAGACCAGGCTCACCAAGACGGCACTGCGCAACGCTTGGACCTCCCCTCCTGGCGGCACGTGCAGTTCCGCGCGCAGCTCCACGCGCAGCTCCACGCGCTCGGCTGCAAACGGTAGCCCAGTCCTAGACGACAGGGTCCGGTTCGTCAGCTGGTGCGCCGACGGTGCGACCCCGGTGCGCTTTGCCAGCTCTCTGATCGACAAGAGCGGCTCGCTCATGCACGGAGATCCCACGGAGCGCCAGCACGACCGTCAGCTGAGGTGAGCTCGAGCATGGAGGCGGTCCTCAGTTCGGGAGGCGAACGTCACGCCCGATGCGTTCGGACGCGAGCGCTTCGGCAGCCTCGAGCGGGGTTCTCCCCTCGGAGCGTGCACGCTGCAGCAGCTCGAGGACGCGCTCGCCGATGCGCAGTACCTCACGCTCCGTGGTCGGCTCGTCCCACCCCGAGCGAATTGCGTGGATCTGGACCACGCCACCGGCGTTCGCTACGAAGTCGGGCACGTAGACGACGCCGCGAGCGGCGAGGAGGCGATCCAGCTCTCGGTGCGCGAGAACGTCGTTGGCCGCGCCCACGATCGCGCGACACGGGAGGGTCTGGACGTTGTCTTGATCGACAACGCGTGCCGTCGCGCACGGTGCCAAGACGTCGCACGGGGTCGCAGTGACGGCTCCGACGGGCACCACGGATCCTCCGACCTCCTTGGCCATCGCCGCGGCACGTGCGGCGTCCACATCGGCGATCATCACCCGGACGGACCGCTCCGCGAGCTGACGGGCGAGAGAGCTCCCGACATGTCCAGCGCCTTGGACCAGCACCTGCAAACCCGCAAGGTCTCCCATGTCGGAGGCGGCAACGGCAGCCTCGAAAGCCGCCATGACGCCGAGCGCGGTGTAGGGGGAGGGGTCGACGTGGTCGCAGCTCACATCGGGCGCCACCTCTCCGATGGCGGCGAGGTCCTCGATCGTGGTGCCCATGTCCACGCCGGGGACGTACGCCCCCCCCAACCGCGCGACGAACCGACCGAAGCCGCGCATCACCTCTCAGCGAGAGCCGCGATGACCGTCCAACAGAACGACGGACTTCCCGCCTCCGTAGGGGATGGCGGCACAGGCGTTCTTGAGGGTCATCCCTCTCGCCAGCCGCCGCACCTCCCCGATCGCAGCGACCTCGCTCGGATAGGCGACCCAGCGCACCCCGCCGAGCGCGGGCCCGAGGGTGGTGTCGTCGAGGGCGATCACTGCCCGGGTGCCCGTCGCTCGGTCCAAGCAAACGACGATCTGCTCCGTCCCCCCGGGTACCGACTGGGTGTCGTTGACTTCCCCTTCGACCGCATTGCCCATGGTCACAGTGAACACCTGCCTGACCGGGTACGGTCAAGCAGGGTCGGCGCACCGGCTGAGTCGAACCAGGCTGCCGTCCAGCGCGGGTCCGGGCAGCTCAGCGCGGGAAGCGGGTCCGGGCAGCTCAGCGCGGGAAGGCTGCCGGCACCCCGCCGTCGACCGGCAGCACTGCCCCGGTCGTGCGGCAGCTCTGCTCCGACAGGAGGAAGGCGACAGCCTGCGCGACGTCCTCTGCGGACACCTGCGCCCGCAGCAGGGTGCGCTGCGCGTAGAAGGCTTCGAGGTCTTCCGCAGCGATCCCGTGGACTGCCGCCCGGTCACGACGGACTTCCTGGGTCCAGAGCTTCGAGCCGTCGAACACGGCATCGGGGTTGACCGCGTTGGCCCGGATCCCGTCGCGTCCGTAGCGGGTGGCCACGTGGCGGGTGAGCTGCTCCAGCGCGGCCTTGGACACGCCGTAGGCGACCCGCCGGTGCTCACCGATCGACGCCGAGCCCGACGAGATGAAGACGATGGCGCCCCCGCCCCGTTCCCGCATGACCGGCAGGACGGCGCGCACCAGGAGGAGACCGGCCGTCGCGTTGG
>JAJYYT010000561.1 GCA_021800645.1 Actinomycetes bacterium | reverse complement strand
CGTGCCACTCCCGGTAGCGCAGGAACCGGAAGAAGATCTCCTCGATCGGAAGGGTGAGCACGTTGAGCTCGACGCCCTCCACCCTGACGGCACCGGTCTCCAGGTCCCGAAGATGGTCATAGCCGCTCTGTGCGAGGGTGAGGGCAAGGCGGGTCGTGCTCACGGCAGCAGTCCCGCGCGCTCGAGCACCGCGTCGAGCCTCGCCTCGAGCTCGGGGGTCGCGCTCGCCATCGGGAGCCGGTGCTCGTTGCTCGCCAGTACGCCCATCCGCCGAAGCATGTACTTGATCGGGATGGGGTTGGTGTCGAAGAACACCGACTTGTTCAGCTCCCACAGCTCGTCGTGGATCTTCCGGGCTCCGGCGAGGTCCCCGCTCTCGACCGCGTGCCACAGCGCCGCGACGCGCGCCGGGGCGAGGTTGCCCACCGCGTTCATCATCCCGCACGCCCCGACGGCGAGCATCGGCAGGCTCAGCTCCTCCAGTCCCGCGAAGACCCGGAACTCCGGCCCCAGCCGACGGAGCACCTCGGTGACGAGTCCGAGGTCCGTGGACGCGTGCTTCATGCCGACCAGGTTGTCTGCACGCTCGGCGATCGCGGCAATGGTCGCGATCTCGAGCGTCACCGCGGCGCGGCCGGGGATGTGGTAGACGAGCATCGGCAGCTCGACCCGGCCGGCGACCTCCACGAAGTACTCCTCGAGGCCTCGCTGGGGGGGGCGGATGTAGTAGGGCGTCACGACCAAGAGCGCGTCGGCCCCGGCCCTCGCGGCACCGAGCGACAGCTCGAGCGTCGAGTCGAGCGACTCGGTCCCGCTGCCGGCGACCACGGGGAGGCGTCCATCGGCGGCACGCACCGCCGCCCGGACGAGCTCCAGGCGCTCGGCGACCGTGAGCACGCTCGGTTCCCCACTGGTGCCGGTGACCACGACGCCCTGCGAGCCGTTGGTCGCCTGGCGATCGATCAGCGCCTCGAAGGCCTCCAGGTCGACCCGGCCCCCGCTGAAGGGGGTCACGACCGGCGTGTACGAGCCGACCAGCGCGGTCGGGGAAAGCTGGTTCATCCCAGGCGCCTCACAGCGCGCTGTCGCGGTTGGTCGCGAAGCCGCGCTGGGATCCGAGCAACCGGTACGGCCTCTTCAGGTCCTCTTGCCACATGAGCGAGTCCATCGCGATGTGCAGGGGGCTGTCCTGGATCGTGAGCTCGTACACGGGCTGGTCGTTGGACGCGTGGTGGTGGATCATCCAGCCGGGCGCGGTGAGCATGAGGTCGCCCGCGGACCACTCGTAGCGCTTCCCGCCCACCCTGCTCCAGCCGCTCCCGGAGAAGAAGTAATTGATGGCGGCCGACGCATGGCGATGGGGGCGATCGACGATCCCCGGCGGGCGCAGGGTGATCGTGGCGAAGAAGTTGTTGCTCGTGCCGTTCGTCCGGCCGGTCGCCGGGTTGTAGAGCAGGTAGAGCCTGCGCCCGCGATAGGAGGGACCGAGGGCGCTCAGCTGGTCGAGCTCCTTCTTCACCTCCCGCCACGGCCAGTGGAGGGGGTGCTGCTCGACGACCTCTGGGTTGATGAGGCGCTCGTAGGACATGAGCATCGCGCCGCGCTCGCCGAGCGGGAAGACGTGGGCGACCGGGTGCTCGTCGATCTCGTCGGATCCCTCGGGGCGGACGGCCGGCTCCTCTGGCGGGTGCTCGTCGACGAAGTGGACGCGGATCTTCTCGAGCAGTGGCGCGTTGGAGTAGGTCAGCCTGACCTGGCGCTCCGAGCTGTCGTTCTCGTGGAAATAGGTCGTGAGGGCCGGCGTGTGCCACACGTCGTACTGGTCGAAGGCGATCTTCTCGCCGCCGACGACGGCGAACCCCGATCCCGCGATGCAAAAGCAGACCTGCGACGAGTTGTGCCGGATCGGCGCCGTGCGCTCCCCGGGAAGGAGGACCTCGAGGGTCACCCGGATGCCTGGGGCGAGCCCGAGCCCGGGCTCTTCGGCCAGGGGGTGGACGATCCAGGCGCTGCGGCGGCCGTCTGCGGGTCGCGGCAGCGAGGCGAGCCGCTCTACCTGCGCCTTTATCTCGGCCGCCCGGATGACGACCGGCGGCCACATCACCTCTTCGACCGGCGGGTAGCTTGCATCCACCCGGTCCACGAAGCGTGCATGGATCGGTTCGGGCCGCTCGTCGTCCCGAGCGGCACTGCCAGCATCCGCTTGCCGCTCGCCGTCCCCCAGCTGGTCACTCAGCTGGTCGCTCAGTTGGTCCCCCAGCTGGTCGCTCAATTGGTCCGTCATCGTCTCGCCCCTTCCTTCCTCGTCATCGCCTGCTCACCGAAGAGCCGGTGCGTCCGTGCGTCCGCCGAGCGCCACCTCCGCGCGCCCCCGGCGTCCGAGCGCGACCACCGAGCCCGGCAGGGTGCCGGACGGAGCGCGCACCTGCTGCTGCTCGGCGCCCGGGCCGATCCCGAGCCGCCGCAGTACCGCCGCGCCCAGCGCGACGTCTTCGATCCC
>JAJYYT010000560.1 GCA_021800645.1 Actinomycetes bacterium | reverse complement strand
CCGCTCGACGCACTCGACGACAATGTCGGCGAAGCGCTTGAGCTCGGGCCGGGTCCGGTCGAGGTGGTAGGTCCGCACCCGGGCCGCGACCGATTCAATGCCGTCGATGATGTCGTCGAGGGCGCTCGCGAGGCGGCCGACCTCGGCCCGGACCTCGGAGGTCAGGCGCCGGTTGTTGAGCTCGACAAAGATGCGGTGCACCTCCTCGTCGGCCGCGTGTTCGATGGCGCGGATGCCGTCGATCTTCCGGTCGCGGTCGGTGACGGGATCGTCCAGGAGCTCGCGGAGCGCGATCGCGGCCTGCTGGCCCGTCAGCGAGAGCGAACGGAGGTACGTCGAGAACCGCCGGACGAGCACCGCGAGCTCGTCCTCTCCCGAGACGTCCTCGAGCGATCGCTGCGAGGTCTCCGGGAGGAGGGCGAGCGTGAGCACGAAGCCGAGGAACGAGACGGCGGCGAGCAGGCCGAAGAACCACGGGATCCCGTAGGTCTGGTAGAGGCCCGCGAAGACGAACACCGCCACGACCGCCCCGATCTTCCCCGAGGCCGCGGCGATCCCGTGGCCGGTCGTGCGGAACGTCGTCGGGAAGACCTCGCTCGGGTACACGAACGTCGTGGTGTTCGGGCCGAAGTTCGCGAAGAAGAAGGTGAGCCCATAGACGGCGAGGAAGGCGGGCAGGACCGATTCGAGACCGCCCCAGTCGAGGGAGAGGAAGAGGAACGCGAACGCCATCACCCCGAAGCCGATGTACTGGAGCGGCCGACGGCCGACCCGGTCGATGAGCGCGACCGCTGCCCAGTATCCCGGGACGCTCGCGACGAGGGCGATCAGCACGTTGCCGATCGCGAGCCGCCGGACCTGCTCGAGCGCCGGGTAGCTCGCCGCGCTCGCGAAGCCGATGTGCTTCAGGATCAGCGGATTGAAGATGTTGGTCGAGTAGAACGCGATGTCGAGGAGGAACCAGGTCGCGGCTGTCCCGAAGATCACCAGGCCGTAGGAGCGGAACAGCTGACGGAGCGGGACGCCCAGGGACCGGGCCGTCGACCCCCCGCCCGCGAGCCGGGTCCCCGTGATCGTCCCGACGGTGCTCGCCGCGGCGCCGACCCGCCCACGGGCCAGCTCGAAGCGGGGAGTCTCGGGCATCCGGATCCGGTAATAGATCGTGAGGACGGCCGGGAGCGCGCCGAGGCCCAGAATGAGCCGCCAGGCGATGTCGAGGTTCGGGATCGCGTAGACGACCGCGAGGCTGGTCCCGGCCCCGGCGAGCAGCCCGAAGCCCTGCATCGCGAAGACCGAGGCGACGAGGCGGCCGCGGCTCTGGACGTTCGAGTACTCGCTCATGATCGTCGCGCTGAGCGGGTAGTCGCCGCCGACGCCGACCCCGAGGAAGAACCGCCAGAGGATCAGGACCGAGATCGTGGAGAGGCCCCCGATGGGGACGCTCAGCGCGCTGCCGACCGCCGCGACCGCCATGAGCGAAAGCGTGAGCCCGTAGACCCTCCGGCGGCCGAGCCGGTCGCCGAGCCAGCCGAAGAGCACCTGGCCGACGGCCGCGCCCATCAGGGCCGTCGAACCGAGGAGGGCGAGCTCGCTGGTGCTGACCGCGCCGCCGGGCGCGAGGGCGATCAGGATCGGGATGACGAGCGAGATAACGAAGAGGTCGTAGGCATCGGTGAAGAACCCCATTCCCGCGACGACGATCGTGCGGAAGTGGAACCGCTGGACACGCGCCGTGTCGAGCGCGTGAAGGATCCGACGGGACTCGGTCGGGAGCCCCGACCGATCCTCCGTCGCGGGCGGCGCGCCGGCATCGGGCACGTCCCTGCGGATGTCCCGGACTATTTAGGTCGTGGCCGCGGACTCGGGCGTTCGCCTCAGGCGGGGGGTCTCCTCAGAGGGACCGGGCCCCTTGGATCCGGTCCAGGAGCGACCCAAGGTCGCCCGGCGACGGCACGCGGGGGTTCGCGAGCACCGCCGGCGACCCGAGCGCATGGGCGATCACTTGATCGCGGACGGCGGCGAGTCGGCTCGTATCGACTCCGGCGGCGGGCAGCGTCGCCGGGCAGCGGAGCGTCTCGAGGAGGCGTCCCCACCGCGTCGCGAGCGGGGTCCGCACGGGGTTCTCGCCACGGAGGACCGCCGTCGTGAGCGCCTCGAGTCGGTCCCGGGCCGACGCTCGGTCGAATTCGAGCACGGGGAGGAAGAGAAGCCCGAGGAGCCGTCCGTAGGAGAGCCCGGTCGGCCCGCTGAGGGCGCGGGCCAGGGCATGCCCGACCCCCCGCTGCGCGTTCGACGCCGCGAGGCCGGCCGCGGTGGCCGCGTAGTGGAGCGCCGCCTTCGCATCGGGGTCCTCGCTCCAGCGGAGCGCGTGAGGAAGGCGCTCGAGGACCGTCGCGAGCGCGTCGACCGCGAGGGCGTCCGAGAGCGGGTTCGCCCACGCGGAGAGGTACGCCTCGAGGGCTTGGACGGCGATCTCGAACCCGCCGTCCAGGAGAAGGTCC
>JAJYYT010000559.1 GCA_021800645.1 Actinomycetes bacterium | reverse complement strand
GGGACGGCCGTACATCGAGCACCCGCTGGCGGTGATGGCGATGCTCGAGGCGCACGACACGATCGGACGGGTCGTGGCCGTGCTCCACGACGTGATCGAAGACTCCGAGATCACCGCGAGCGACCTACGGGCCCGGGGGATCGGCGAAGAGGCGGTGGCCGGCGTCGAGGTGCTCACCCACGCGCGCGGCGAGCCCAACGCGGTCTACTGGGCACGTGTTCGCGCACACCCACTCGCTCTCCGAGTGAAGCTGGCAGACCTCGAGCACAACAGCGATCCGGAGCGCCTCGCCGCGCTCGACGCCGCGACGAGGCGGCGTCTCGAGGCGAAGTACTCGGCCGCCAGGGCTGCGCTACTGGCTCCCCGTCGTGGTGGTGAAGAAGGTGGGTCGTTGGCGCAATGACGGGTTCTCTGTGAGCGCCGGCAGCGGGCAGGACGACACCTCGTACATGACCACGCAAACGATCCCCACCCCCGGCGACCGCTTCACGGTGGCTCAGGCACGGGGCGGCGGGTTCATCGTCCAAGACGACACGACCGGTCGCAACGCAGCATTCGAGCGCCGCGACGTCCAGCTCGGCTTCGCCGAGTACGACCGGGCGCTCGTCGTGGCGCAGCGCCTCAACGCCGAGGCGGGCGACCCGTGCAACCATGTCGAGGAGCGCATGACGCAGCGCCGGGCGGGGGAGGGCGCCAACGAGTTCACCGGCCGCTACCTGGGCGAGCGCCGGGACGTCTGAGCGGTCGGAGCGCCGGCCAGCGGGTTGCGGATCGGGGCCTGCGCGCCGGTCCGGGCAGAAGAGCTGAAAGAGAGGACGCCAACCGTGGACACGCACCACACGATGAGGACGACGGCCCGAGGGGCCGGGACCGCTGATCCGGCTGGTGCCAGTACAACGTCTCTCGTCGCCCTCGCCCTGCAAGCCCCGCTCTGCGCCGTCGAGCCGGTGCGGGAACGCTCACACGTCATCCATGCCGTGACCATGGAGTCGATCCTCGGAGCCATCGCCGGTGTGGCGATGACCTCCGCCTGCTGTTGGTGCGAGGTGAAGCTCCTATCGGTTCCTCTCGGTTCGGGGCGCGTCGTCCCCTGGCCGGTGAGCACGCGGGAGTTGCCCGCGCCGTTGGTGCGTTGTCGGGCGTGCTGGGAGGCGACGGGCAAGAAGCGGCCGGCGTGCCGGATGAAGCAGGTGGGGGGCGTGACGAGCTGCGCACCGCGTCCCTGAGCGCGTTGGTGACCCGGCGCAGGCAGCACCCGAGGATGAGCCGATCGGGCCCCTCGCCGAGCATTGGCAGCGCCCGACGAGACTTGCTGATCATGGACACGCAGCGCGCGGCCTACCCCAACATCACGCAGCTGGAGGACCGTATCTGCGCCCTCTCCGACTACTGCCTCCTCGGCCCGTCCTACGACCGCTCCGTCGCTTCGCACATCGCCGACGCAAGGCTCTTCGCCGGCCGAGGCATGCACGACGCCGCGTACCGCCAGGTGATGCTGGCCGAGGTCTGCGCCGGGATCCTCTCTTGGGAGACCTTCTGCGAGCTCGACCCGTGGAAGGCGAGCCGGCCATGAGCGCGTTCGGCGACGGCATGGCGGCCGCCTTCGACCAGCTCTGGGCGATCGACGAGCCGAATCGAGACTGGACGCCGGACATCCGGGCTCACCGCGAGGCCCAGCAGGTGGACAAGGAGGGGGGGAACTGGGAGTCGCACGCCTTCCACGAAGGCATCATCACCGTGCTCGCCGAGCACTGCACGTGCCGGGCGCACGCAGCCCTCTACGGTACCGCTCGTGGGTCAGCCACCACCTCCCCGTCTGGTGGCGCTGCGTGACGATTGGGTCACGTGACCCGTCGAGAGAAAGGAACAGCACGACCACCAGCACTGGCCGCCCGGCCGTTGGAGATGGTCCGCGGTCTCATCGCCGCACTCGATGACGCCGGATCCTACGTGTCCTCGCCCACGGGAGGAGAGGACGCGGCAGCCAACGTCGCTTGGCCGACTACTGGGAAGCGACGGGCAAGAAGCGTCCCGTGTGCCGAGTGACGAGGAAGGCGCCCGGGCGAGTGCCGGCAGCGGACGGCGCAGCCGGTCGTTCATGAACACCGTCCCCCCGGAGGTGCCACTGATGTCCGACGACGAACGCGATGCCTGCGACTACGGGCCAGAATGGGGCCGTGGTCTGGTGACCCACGTCGTACCCGTCCCCGTTGCCGACCTGCTCCGCTGGGCGGATCAGATCGACGGCGAGAGCGGCTCGAGCGACGCCGTGGCCGCCGCGCTCCGCGCCCATGCCTCGTGCCCGACAGGCGACCTCACAGACGCCGTGGAGAGGGTGCGTGCGATGGGCAGCGGCGGCGGGTGCTGCACAGCGCGCCACCGCTGCGCGTACCACGAGGGGTGGAACGACGCGGTCGACCGGTTCGAGGACGAGCTGTGAGACCCTCGGAGACGGCACGCGATCGGGAGCGGTCCGGCCCGCTGCTCCCGAAGCCCTGGCCGCG
>JAJYYT010000029.1 GCA_021800645.1 Actinomycetes bacterium | reverse complement strand
ACGGACCTGTTCACTGGGCTCGTGTCTCGAGGACAGGTCCGTGTTGCCCGTCGCCCACCCTCCGGCCTGCGATCGATCGCCCGACGCCGAGGTGGGAAGTCCAGCGAGGAGATCGTGGACGACCTTCGCGGGCGATGGTGAGGAGTGGTGCGGACCGTCTACCTGGACACCTCGGCGGCGATGAAGCTGGTCATCGAGGAAGCAGAGTCCGACGCGCTCGTCGACGAGCTGGCTTCCGACGACGACCGGCGGCTCGTCTCGTCGTGGTTGCTCCACACCGAGATGCACTGCGCGGCCGGCCGGCACCCCCGTGAAGTTGACCTCGACGCGGTGTGCTCCGTGCTCGACACGGTGAGCCTGGTCGACCTCACCCGAGGTGACCTGCTCGCCGCCGGGACGCACGCGCCGCTGCGCTCGAACGACGCCATCCATCTCGCGGTCGCGCTGCGGATCGGCAGCGACGAGATCGTCACCTACGACGCCGAGCTTGCCGCCAGGGCGCAGTCGGCCGGGCTCGCGGTGCGCTCGCCGGGCGCACGAACTTCCTGACGTCCACCCGGACTCGAGCTCCCCACTCGGGCAGGAAGGCGCCTGCGGTGGCAGCCCCAACCGCCGGGTCTGTGCCTATATCTCGATGATGCGAACGTGGGCGTCGAGATGGCGGAGGTCAGCCGGGTCGCTGGTGATGATGCTTTGGTCGCGCCGGCGTGCATTGAGCACCACGCTCGCGTCGATGGGATCGCGAGTACCTCGCTTCCCACACAGGATGCCGGCGGCCTTGGCGTTCGGTTCATCGAGGGGAGGGACGGTGACGTTGGCGAGGTGCAGCGTCCTTGCGAGGCGGACTTGGCGCGGACCCGACCGCCATGCCTGAGCCAACGGGCCGGCCGGGATGTCGAGAGGGAGTCCAGCCGCGTGCGCTTCGTCGAGTAGCGCCTGCATCTTTCGATCAGCCCGTTCGATGGCGATCAAGGCTCCGGTATCGAGCGTGACGCCCGGCATCAGTCGAGACCCAGAGCTCGTCGCGCCCAGCGCCGGTCTTCGTCGGATGGTCCGCCCGTTTCTGCAGCCATCTCGGCGAGAAGTGCTGCCAGGTCCTCGTAGTCCTGGCGCTCGGCGAGCGTGGATGCGATGTAACCGGAGAGCGAGCTCGCTCGGCCCTCGTCGACCGCCCGACGTGCGCTTGCGAGCACTTCGTCCGGGAGGCTGATGGCGATCTTCGTGGTCATACCGCCATCATACCAGCAGGTCGCCGTCGCCTCGCGGATCCCCCGTTGATCTCCCATTGCTCCCCCATCGTGGGCGATAACGGCGTGCGATCAGCGCCGGTGACGGTGGGCAGGAGATGACGAAGCCGCAGGTCAGTGGCTACATTCGTTCGTGGCGGCTGGTCATCAACACACGGATAGGTTCACGGATCTGGCTCAGGCTCAGCCCTCAGTGCCGTCGCGTACGACCACGACGGGACAGTGCGCGTGCGTGGTCACGAACGCGCTCACCGAGCCGAGGAGCATGCCGGCGAACTCGCCACGCCCCCGGCTCCCCACGACGATGAGCGACGCGTGGTCGGACGCTTCCGCGAGCACCTTGCTGGGTGGTCCCTCGACGACGGAAAGGCTGACGGTCGTCGGGAGCTCGGTTCCCAGCACCTCCTTCACCTCGCGCTCGAGCACCTCCCTCGTGTCTGTCTCCGGGTCCCAGCCAACGGGCATCGACACTGTCCATCCGTAGCTCGTAGGGGGGTGCCAGACGGCCATCACCAGAAGGGGCGTGCCGGTCAACGCGGCGTAGCGGGCCGCCCAGGCCAGCGCCCTCTTCGAATTCTCGGAGCCGTCGACGCCGACGACCACCGGTTTGGCATCTGCATGCGGGGCATCTGAGATGGTCATGACCACTTCCTACGTCGCCTGCCGGCACTTGGACAGGGCATTGTGTCACGTTCCAGCGGCACGCCCCGCTGCACCTCTGCGCGCTCTTGCGCGCAGGTTCCTGCCGCAGCCGGAGGGCCGCTCGTATCAGTTGAGGTCACGTCAGAGAGACGTCGACGCCGGGACGAGGATCACCGCGTGGTGGTCCTGGCGGACGAGCTGCAGCGGTGCGCCGACGATCGCGCGCCGGTCGGGGTCGTCTTCGACGCCGATGACCGCAGCCGACCCGGAGCATTGGTCCAATGCGTACAGGATCGCTGCCACGCAGTCGACGTCCCTGTCGGCGTCGACGTACACGTCGAGGTGGACGCCCGCCGCCTCGACCGGAGCGGCGTCAGCTCGGAGCTGGCAATGTCACAGGCGTGAGATCGCTCCTCCCGCCACCTTTGTCGCCGATGTCCGCCGTGGACCTTTTCGAGGCGTACGCGCTTCCGGCGCGTGCAGTCCGCACCCCCTTCGTCCGCTGCAACATGGTCTCGACCCTCGACGGGGTGACCTCGGTGCAGGGTCGCTCGGGCCCGCTCGGCGGCCCCGCCGACCGGCGCGTGTTCCACGTGCTGCGATCGCTGGCCGACGTGGTCCTCGTCGGAGCCGGGACGGTGCGCTCCGAGCGGTACGGCCCGGCGCGCCTCGACGACGACCTGCGCGTGCGCCGTATCTCCGAGGGCCGCTCGCCGGTGCCGCCGATCGCCGTGGTCACCGGGTCTGGCGACCTCGACTGGCGGGCATCGTTCTTCACCGACGCCGAGGTGCGGCCGCTCGTCTTCGTCGCCGGCGCCGCCCGCCGGCGGATCGGCGAGCGTGCTCAGCGCGTCGCCAACGTGGTGGTGGCAGGCGAAGAGCGTGTGGATCCGCGTCTCGTTCTCGAGCACCTGGGCCGCGCCGGCCACCGCTCGGTGCTCCTGGAAGGCGGGCCGACCCTGAACTCAGCCGTGCTCAGAGCAGGGCTGCTCGACGAGCTGTGCCTCACGATGCCCCCGCGCCTCGTCGCCGGGGACGGTCCGCGTCTGGTGACCGGGCCGGAGCTTGCTCGACCGCTCGAGCTCGAGATCGTCCACCTCCTCGAGGAGGACGGACTTCTCTTCTTTCGCCTGGCCGTTCCGCGCTCGTGAGCAGGAAGGCAGGGCCGTCTGGGGCGCCGCCGCGCCCGCCGGCGGCCGATCCGGCCGAGTGCGTCCCCTCGAGGGCGCGCTCGGCGCAGGTGGGGCAGAGGCCTCGGTACGTGATCTCCGCCCCGGTCACACGGAACCCTCCGCGCGCGTCCTCGGCGAGCGCGGGCAGCGGCCCTGAGCGCGGCACGTCCCGGATCGTCTGGCAACCTTCGCACACCAGGTGGTCATGGCGGACGGCGGTGTTCGGGTCGTAGCGCTTCGGCCCACCGGCGACGTCGACCTCCAGGAGCTCCCCCATGGCGACGAGCTCGTTCAGCGTGTTGTAGACGGTCGCCCTGCTGATCTCGGGGAGCCGCTCTCTGGCGAGGTCGTGCACCTGCTCGGCGGTCAGGTGGACGTGCTCGCCGACGAGCACCTGTGCGACGGCGCGTCGCTGGGCGCTCAAGCGCCAGTCGCGCGCCCTCAGACGGGTGAGCAGGTCGACCGTCACGGACCCAGGGTACCCCTTGACATCTCTTGCATCGAATGTTAGAAGCAATCTAGACAAAGACTAAGTCTCATTGTAGACATAGGACAATGTCGATCCTGGATGCAGGACGATGGCCAGGCCACCGACCTCACCGACCTGCCCGGCGTGACCGACCTCACCGACCCATCACCGAAGGAGGAACCACATGAGCGGCGCCATGGACGAGAGCCCGACCACCCGCCCGACCACCCGCCCGACCACCCAGCCCACGCCCGCTGCCCGGCCGGCCACGAGCAAGGACTGGTGGCCGAACCAGCCGGACCTGAGCGTGCTGCGGCCCCGTGCCCCGCAGGCCAGCCCCCTGGGCGAGCACTTCGACTACGCCGCAGAGCTCGAGACCTTGGACTTCGACGCGTTGAAGCGGGACGTGATCGAGGTGATGACGAGATCGCAGGACTGGTGGCCCGCCGACTTCGGCAACTACGGACCCCTGTTCATCCGGATGAGCTGGCACGCCGCGGGCACCTACCGGATCCACGACGGACGGGGCGGGGGCGGCACGGGCGCGCAGCGGTTCGCCCCGCTCAACAGCTGGCCGACAAACGTGGGTCTCGACAAGGCCCGTCGGCTGCTGTGGCCGGTCAAGCGCAGGTACGGCCGCAAGGTCTCCTGGGCCGACCTGCTCCTCTTCGCCGGCAACTGCGCGTACGAGGCCATGGGGTTCCACACGTTCGGTTTCGGGTTCGGCCGCCAAGACATCTGGGAGCCAGAGGAGATCGACTGGGGTCCCGAGCGCACGTGGCTCGCGGACGAGCGCCACGACGCCGAGGGACGCATCGAGGGGCCGTTCGGCGCCGACCAGATGGGCATGATCTACGTGAACCCCGAAGGTCCGGGCGGCAACCCGGACCCGCTGCTCGCAGCGCAGCACATCCGCCAGTCGTTCGCCAGGATGGGGATGGACGACGAGGAGACCGTCGCGCTCATCGTCGGCGGCCACACCTTCGGCAAGGCCCACGGCGCGGTCGACGCAGGCTGCATCGGACCCGAGCCGGAGGCCGCGCCAGTCGAGCAGCAGGGGCTCGGGTGGAAGAACAGCTGCGGTGACGGCGCCGGCGCGGCGACGTGGACGAGCGGGCTGGAGGGGGCGTGGACCCGCGAGCCCACGAGGTGGGACAACGGGTTCCTGGAGAACCTGTTCGGCTACGACTGGGAGCTCACGACCAGCCCCTCGGGCGCGAAACAGTGGACGCCGGCGGATCCGGCGGCACGGGGCACGGTGCCCGATGCCCACGACCCGTCGAAGCGCCATGCGCCGATGATGCTCACGACGGACCTCGCGCTGAAGGCAGACCCGATCTACGAGCCGATCGCCAGGCGGTTCCACGAGCACCCCGATCAGCTGGCCGAGGCCTTCGGGAAGGCCTGGTTCAAGCTGCTCCATCGGGACATGGGGCCGCTGTCGCGCTATCTCGGACCCTGGGTCCCCGAGCCGCAGCTGTGGCAGGACCCGGTGCCCCCGGTGGACCACCCGTTGATCGGCGTAGAGGAGATCGCCGTGCTCAAAGCGAAGATCCTCTCGTCCGGCTTGTCCATCTCCCGGCTCGTGTCGACCGCGTGGGGGGCCGCGGCGAGCTTCCGGAGCACCGACAAGCGCGGGGGCGCGAACGGCGCGCGCATCCGACTTGCGCCGCAGAAGGACTGGGAGGTGAACGAACCGGACGAGCTGGCAAAGGTGCTCGGGGTCCTCGAGCGCATCCAGCAGGTCTTCAACGACGCTCATCCAGGAGGCGCGTCGGTGTCCCTCGCGGACCTGATCGTCCTGGGCGGCTGCGCGGCCGTGGAGCAGGCCGCGAGGGACGCGGGCTACGACGTCGAGGTCCCGTTCGCGCCGGGACGCACCGATGCGTCCCAGGAGCAGACCGACGTGGCGTCCTTCGCCGTGCTCGAGCCCCGGGCCGACGGCTTCCGGAATTACCTGCGGGCGGGGGAGAAGCTGGTGCCCGAGCAGCTGCTCGTCGAGCGGGCCTGCATGCTCGGCCTGACCGTCCCGGAGACGGCGGTGCTGGTCGGCGGGCTGCGGGCCCTCGACGCCAACGTCGGCCGATCGAAGCACGGAGTCCTCACCGAACGTCCCGGGACCCTGACGAACGACTTCTTCGTGAACCTGCTCGACATGGCGACCGAATGGAAGCCCGCAGCCGCGTCCGAGCACGTCTACGAGGGCAACGACCGCTCGAGCGGCGTGCGCAGGTGGACCGCCACGGCCGTCGACCTGGTCTTCGGATCGAGCTCCGAGCTCCGGGCCGTCTCGGAGGTGTACGCGAGCGACGACGCAAAGGAGAAGTTCGCACGCGACTTCGTCGCGGCATGGGACAAGGTGATGAACCTCGACCGCTTCGATCTCTCGAGACGCGGCTCCGGGCGAGGGGTGGGCCAATTGGCGTGACGCCCGGAGCCCGCTTGCGGCCCCTGGCTCGCGTACCGCTCGGCGTCACGTCGGCAAGGCTGTGGGGATGCCGCACCGCCTGATCCTGTGGGACATCGACGGGACGCTGCTCGCGACCGGTCGCGCGGGACGTGTCGCGCTGGAGCTCGCAGCGTGCCGCGCCGCCGGGCTGGACGGGGTTCCCGAGGTCGTGATGAGCGGCAAGACCGATCCGTTGATCGTCCGGGAGCTCCTCGCCGGCGCGGGCCTCGGACCTGCAGAAGTCGAGCGCGTGCTGCCCCGCGCGCTCGAAGAGTCGCACCGGATCCTCTCGGCCGCGGCCGACCAGGTCCGCGAGGAGGGCGCCGTCCACCCCGGCGTTCGGGAGCTGCTCGAAGCGCTCTCGGGGGTCCAAGGGGTGCGCCAGAGCCTGCTCACCGGCAACATCGCGCCGAACGCCCTCTTCAAGGTGCGTGCGTTCGGGCTCGACCGCCACCTGGACACGGAGATCGGCGCCTACGGGACAGACCACGACGAGCGCGACGGCCTCGTGCCGATCGCGCTCGAGCGGGCGCGGGCGCGGCGTGGAGAGACCTACCGCAGCGACGAGGTGTGGGTGATCGGGGACACCGCCCGGGACCTCAGCTGCGCGAGGGCCGGGGGGGTGCGCTGCCTGATCGTCGGCACTGGCCACGAGGGCTTCGACGCGGTGCGGGGCCTCGGCGCTGACGCCGTGGTCGAGAACCTGGCCCGCACCGACCTGGCGCTCGAGATCCTCGTCGGGGCCTCGGACGGCTCGGCCTCGGACGGCTCGGAGCCGGACGGCCGTGGCAGGGCGTAGGAAGGCTCAGGAGGCTCGAGAGGCCTGCGCGCGCGTCGCGCGCAGGCTCGCCTCGAGCGCCTGGAGGAGGTCGACCACCGGCGCACCTTCAGGGGCTCGGGGCTCCACGGCCACCGTGCCGCCGGCGCGCTTGCGTTCGATGAGGTCGGTGAGCCGCTCGCGGTATGCGTCGTGGTACTGGGCGGGGTCCCACTTGGACGTCATGGAGTCGATGAGCATCGTGGCCATCTCGAGCTCACGCGGCGACCACTCGGCCTCGACGGGCAGGCTGCCGATCTCCTCCAGCGGGTCGCGCACCTCGTCGGCGTAGAAGAGGGTCTCGACGACGAGGACGTCGGGCCGCGGCCGGACGGCGACGAGGTACTGCCTCTCGCGCAGCACGAACGTGGCGAGCGCGACCTTGCCCGCCTGCAACATCGCCTCGCGCAGCAGCCCGTAGGCGCGCTCCGCTCCCGAACCGCCGCCCTTGGCCGGGGGCGCGAGGTAGTAGCTGCGCCCGAAATAGACCGGGTCGATCTCCGCGAGGTCGACGAAGGCGGAGACGTCCATGGTCTGCGAGCGCCCCGGGGCGACCGCGGCGATCTCTGCGGCGTCGAGCATGACGTACTCGCCACCGCCGAGGTCGTAGCCCTTGGCGACGTCCTCGTAGGGCACCTCCTCGCCGGTCCGCTCGTTCACTCGCTTGCTCCGGACCCGGTCGGAGGTGCCCGCCTGGAACTGGTGGAAGCGGATCGACCTCTCCTCGGTGGCGGCGAAGAGCGCCACGGGCACGTTCACCAGGCCGAAGCTGAGCGACCCGGTCCAGACTGCTCTGGCCATCGGCGTCCCCTTTCGTCGGACCTGTCGATCCTCGATCGACTCGATTCGGTCGATTCAACCCGATTCAACCACCGGTCCCCTCCTTGGAGCAGGGGCGGAGGTCCCAGGTGGCGGCGTGGCGGCCGCCTCGGCGCCCGCTCGGCCCCTACGGCGTGCCTCCATCGCCTCGCGAGGCCACCATCCACCACTCCGCCGTACCGGCTTGGAATGCTAGAGGAGTGCGAAGCACGGCTCGAGGACAGGTCTGCCCTCCGACCTTGCTCGCGGGCTGCGGCCCCGGGCGGGGCTCGGCCGGTTCCCGCGAGGAGCGTGGGCCCGAGGTCGCCCGGGCGGAGGCCGAGGAGGATGGGGCCTCCGAGCGCCGGGTGGCGGCCGAGGTCGCGGCGGTGCTCGCGTGCGCGACCGACGACGTGCTCGCCACGGCGCCCCTGACGTTGCCGCTCGCGCTCTCCGTGTGCATGGAGCGGCACGGCACCGGGGCCGAAGGCCTGATCGCCGCAATGCAGTCGCTGCGCCGTGCGATCCTCGCCGTCTCGGGCCTCGATCCGCTGAGCGAGCCCGTCCCGCTCCCCGCAGGAGACTCCCGGGCGGTAGCGCTCCGGCTTGCCGACGAGCTGCGGGGCCTTCTCGCCCGGGTGGCGCGCGCGTGGGCCGCCGCGCCGGACGTCGTGGCGTCGGCCGCGGCCGCCCGGCTCGCGTAGCCTGGGCGAACGCCGCGCGACCCGTCCTTCGTGATCCAGGAGCACCACGCCCGACAGCTCCACTGGGACCTTCGGCTCGAGCGTGACGGCGTCTACGCGTCATGGGCGGTGCCGAAGGGCTTGCCGACGGACAAGGCGACCGACCGTCTCGCGGTCCACGTCGAGGACCATCCGCTCGAGTACGGCTCGTTCGAGGGGACCATCCCGAAGGGCGAGCGCGGCGCCGGCGAGGTGAGGATCTGGGACCAGGGCACCTACGAGGCGACCGAATGGACCGACCGGGAGGTGAAGTTCCACCTCCACGGCTCGCGGGTGGACGCGAGCTTCGTCCTGTACAGGACGCACGGAGACCGCTGGATGATCCACCGAGGGGATCCCGAGCCCGGCGGTTGGGAGCCGCTTCCCGAGCGGGTCCGCCCGATGCTCGCGGTCTCCGGAGGCCTGCCCGTCGAGCGGGGCGCGGACTGGCGGTACGAGTTCAAGTGGGATGGCGTCCGCACGATCGCGTACGTGGAGGGCGGGCGGGTCCGCCTCTCCTCGCGCGCCGAGCTCGACCGGACGGCCGCGTACCCCGAGCTCCGGACGCTCGGCGACGCGCTGGGCTCCCGTCAGGCGCTGCTCGACGGAGAGATCGTCGCGCTCGACCAGAGCGGCCGGCCGAGCTTCCAGGCGCTCCAGCCGCGCATGCTCGTCGACGACGCCGCGCGCGCGCGTCGGCTGGCAGCGACGGTGCCGGTCACCTACATGGTGTTCGACCTCCTCCACCTCGACGGCTCCTCGACCCTCTCGTTGCCCTACGTCGAGCGGCGTCGGCTCCTCGAAGGCCTCGACCTCGCAGGCGAGCGCTGGGCGGTCCCGCCGTCGCACGAGGGGCCGGGCGCCGACGTGCTCTCCACCGCGCAGGCAGCCGGTCTCGAAGGGGTGGTCGCCAAGCGCGCCGACAGCCCCTACCGGCCGGGCCAGCGCAGCCCCGACTGGGTGAAGGTGAAGCTGCAGCGCACCCAGAGCGTTGTGATCGGAGGGTTCAGTGCGCCGAGAGGTTCGCGGGCAGGCTTCGGCGCGTTGCTGGTCGGGATCCCCGGCGAGGGGGCGACGGGCGGGCTCGGCAAGGGGGGGCTCGGCGACGGGCTCGTCTACGTGGGCAAGGTGGGGACCGGCTTCAGCGAGGAGGCGATCGCCGCGCTCGTGCCGCGCCTTCGGGCCCGGCGGCGCGCGAGCTCCCCGTTCGTCACGCCGCTGCCGCCGGCTGACGCCGCAGGCGCGACCTGGGTGGAGCCCGACCTCGTGGGGGAGGTGCGCTTCAGCGCGTGGACTCGCGCAGGGCGCATGCGCCAGCCGGCGTGGCTAGGC
Organism: Actinomycetes bacterium; assembly: GCA_021800645.1. The sequence goes on along the minus strand of JAJYYT010000029.1, from coordinate 2,003 downwards.
CTTCGCGACGTGCCGGCCGCCGACGTGGTCCGTGAGCCCTGAGCGCCGGGCGCCGGGTGCCACGGGAGCCCCGGTGCGGACCGACACCCCGGTGCGCGCCGACAACAGTGGACCTGGGCGACATCCCAGCGACCGTCCACCTGACACCCCGGTGCGCGCCGACAACAGGGTGGTCACGGAGGTCGAGGGGCGTCTCCTCACGCTCACCAATCTCGGCAAGCTCCTGTACCCCGAGGCCGGCTTCACGAAGGCGGACCTCATCGACTACTACGTGCGAGTCGCGCCCGTGCTCCTGCCGCACCTCCAGGGCCGCCCCGTGACCTTCGCGCGTTTCCCCGACGGGGTCGGCGGCGTGTCGTTCTTCGAAAAGCGCGTCCCGCGCGGCGCGCCGGACTGGCTGCGCGCGATCGACGTCCCGCGCTCGACCCGTACCGACATGCCGGTGATCCACGCCCCGGCGATCGGCGACGTGGCCTCGCTCGTCTGGGCTGCGAACCTCGCCGCGCTGGAGCTGCACGTGCCCCTCTGGAGGAGCCGGCGGCCCGCGGAGTACGGGCCTTTCGACCAGATGGTGTTCGACCTCGACCCCGGTGCGCCCGCGACGATCGTCGAGTGCTGCGCGGTGGCCCAGACCATCGCCGGCGTCCTCGCGGAGCGGGGGCTCGTGCCCGCACGTGCGAAGACGAGCGGGAAGAAAGGTCTCCAGCTGTACGTGGCGCTCGAGCCGGAGCGGCCGTGGGAGCCGGTGCGCGAGGAAGCGTTGGAGATCGCCCGCACCGTCGAGCGCGACCACCGGGACCTCGTCGTCGTGAAGATGCGCAAGGACCTGCGTCCGGGGAAGGTGCTCATCGACTGGAGCCAGAACCTGCCCGCGAAGACGACGGTCGCGGCGTACTCGTTGCGGGCGCTGGCGCGTCCGTCGGTGTCCACGCCGGTGACGATGGAGGAGGTCGCGGCGTGCGCGGCAGCCGGCGACCCGGAGATGCTGCGCTTCGGCCCCGCCGACGTGCTCGAGCGCGTCGCGCGTCTCGGCGACCTGTTCTCGGCGCACCACTCCGCGCGGCTGGCAGGATCGGGTCCATGATCGACGCGCATCACCACCTGTGGAACCCGGACGTCCGGGAGTACGGCTGGCTCATGGGAGGCCAGGTGTGGGCGAGCGACGAGGAGCTCGCCAGGCTGCGCCGGCCCTTCACGCTCGCAGAGCTGGCCCCGCTCGCGGCAAGCGCCGGGGTGACCGGCACCGTGGTCGTCCAGACCGTGAACGACTCGTGGGAGACGCACGATCTGCTGGCGATGGCAGCCGGGATGGATCCCTATGGCGGCTCGGTCGGCGCCAGGCACACCAACGGGCTGATCCTCGGCGTCGTGGGCTGGGTGGACCTCGTCGCAGGGGACGTTGAACAGGCCGTTTCCCGGCTGCGCTCGAAGCCGGGCGGGCGGCTCCTGCGCGGCGTGCGGCACCCGTTGCTGGGCGAGCCCGACCCGAACTGGCTGACCCGGTCCGAGGTGCTGGCTGGGCTGCGCGAGCTGGGTGAAGCGCGGCTGTGCTTCGACGTCGTCGCACTGCCCGGCCAGCTCGAGGCGGCGGTCGGTGCTGCACGGTCGGTGCCGGAGCTGAGCTTCGTGCTGGACCACATGGGCGGGCCGCCCGCCTCGACACGGGACCCAGCCGGTGACAGCGCTCGCGCGTGGGCGGGCGCGATCCGGGACCTGGGCGCGCTTTCGAACGTGACGTGCAAACTGTCGGGCATCCACGGCGCCTCTGCGCGCGCGGAGGAGCTGCGCCCGTTCTTCGACACGGTGCTGGAAGCCTTCGGCCCCGAGCGGCTCCTGTTCGGCTCCGACTGGCCCGTCTCGTCGCTCACGGCCGGCTACGGCGCGGTCTTGGAGCTCTACAGGGAGCTCACCGCCTCGCTGACCCGTGCCGAGCAGGACGCGATCTTCGAGGGGACGGCACGACGGGTCTACGGTTTGGAGCCGCAAGGCACCGGTGACGATCC
>JAJYYT010000558.1 GCA_021800645.1 Actinomycetes bacterium | reverse complement strand
ACGGTTCCCGCCCTCACCGCGGCCCAGTACCCGTTCACCGACAACGACGTCGACGACGTAGCGCTTGGCGTGGTCGGGTCCGGCGACGCTGACCAGCCGGTAGGTCGGCGGCGCGCCCCACCGGAGATAGCTGAGCTCCTGGAGCCGACTCTTCGGCGACTTGAGGCTCGCGACGGGGGTACGGGCGTCGAGCTCCTCCGCGAGCAGCTCGGTCAACCAGTCTCGCACTGTGGCGAAGCCCTGGTCGAGATAGATGGCTCCCACGACCGCCTCGAACGTCGCCGCGAGGACCGACGCCCGGCGCCGTTCGCCGGTCCGCTCCGCCCCCTGGCCCAGCACGACCAGCTGGTCGAGGCCGAGCCGCGCCGCCACCCGTGCCAGCGCGCGCGTCGAGACGAGCGCCGCGCGGCGGGCCGTCAGCGCCCCTTCGTCCTCGTCGGGATGGCGCCCGTAGAGCGCCTCGGAGACCACCAGCGAGACGACCGCGTCGCCGAGGAACTCGAGCCGCTCGTTCGAACCCACCGGCGCGTCCGGGTGCTCATTCGTGAAGCTGCCGTGGATGAGCGCCCGCTCGAGCAGGGCGCGATCGGTCACCGGCAGGCCGAGTCGCGTCGCGAGCTCGCCTGCCGGGTCCATCGCGGGGCGCGCCCCTTACTGCGCGGTGTGCTCGTCGATGTAGTCGACCGCGTCCTGGACGGTGCGGATCTTCTCGGCGTCCTCGTCGGAGATCTCGGTGCCGAACTCTTCCTCGAGGCTCATGATCAGCTCGACGAGGTCCAGCGAGTCGGCGTTGAGGTCGTCCACGAACGAAGCCTCAGGCTTGACTTCATCCTCGTCGACGCCGAGCTGCTCGACGACGATCTTCTTGAGCCGCTCGTAGGTTGACGTCGTCACCAGTCCTACCTCCTGATGGTGGCGGTCGGTCACCGCCTGGACGCGTGATCCCCGTCCCTCCGGGTCGGTCCGGCCAATCCCGCCTCGTCGGCGATCCGTCCGAGCACGCCGTTCACGAGCCGACGGGCTGGTTCCCCACTGTAGGTTCTCGCAAGACCGACCCATTCGGCGATGACCACTCGGGCCGGTGCCGTCGCGGAGTGTAGCAGTTCCCCGAGCGCCGAACGCAAGAGGGCGCGATCGATCCGCGCCAGCTGCACCACCGGGTAGGCGGGCGCGGCGGCCTCGATCCGTGCGTCGATCGCGTCGCGGTGCCGCACGACCGCGTCGACCAGCGCGCGCGCGTAGGCGGCGGTCTCCTCGTCCGCCCCGAGGTCGGCGATCTGCCGCTCGAGTGCCGCCAGCGCCGTGCGTTGTCCGAAATCCGCCTCGAAGATCGCGGCGAGCGCTAGCCGACGCGCGGCGCGCCGTGCCGCGTGGGGCGCCGCCGTGCGCACCGGCGTCATGCCCTCAATCGCCGACGCCGTCGACGAGGATCGTCACCTCGCCGAGATCGAGCCCCAGCTGGCGCTCGATCGTCTCCGCGATGGACCGCCGCACGCGCGATGCAAGGGCGGCGAGTGGCTCGCCCTACCGTGCCACCACGAAGAGCCGGACGTGCACCCGGCCGTCCCGCAGCCGGGCGGCCCGGATGTGCTCGGCGAAGACCTGGGCGCAGATGCGGCGGTAGGCGGCGGAGCGGCGGGGGCGGAGGAAGAAGCCGAAACTATCATGCTCATATAAGTATTACTTCTGAAAAGGCGGCCCGTCAAGAAGGGACCGGCCTGGATTGGACTGCATACAGTAAGTATGTACTGACCTGAGCTTGCGGCCAAAGCCGGATGATGCTTGAGAGCAAAGGCCGTAATCTGCGAGCGGTTGGGATGCCCCAGCTTCCTGCCCAAATTGTTGCGATGCGTCTCGGCGGTCTTCACCGAGATGTTGAGCTCGCCGGCAATCTCCTTGAGGCTGAGCCCCTGGGCGTACAGGGTAAGAATCGACTTCTCCCGCTGGGTCAGCCCCGCGAGCGGATCCTGGTGATCGACCTGGTCGCGCAGCAGCGTGGACATCGAGGGCGGCGAGTAGAAGCCTCCCGTCAGGACGGTCCTGATGGCGTAGAAGAGCTCCTCGGAGGCATCCCGCTTGAGGATGAACCCGTTGAGCCGCAGCCGCCGCGCCCGCAGCAGCTGGTCCGGAAGAGCGTGGCTGGTGAGGATGGCGATCCGGGCCGCCGGCTGGAGCCGGCGGATCTCGACGGCCGCCGAGAAGCTGTCCAGTCCGGGCAGAAGCATCTCGAGCAGAACCAGGGATGGGAAGTGGCACTGCTACGACCAGGTGCCTTCCCGCCGGCGCACAACATTTTTCCGCGCGCGGGGGACCGGCGCCAGAAGCCCGCCCCGGGATCCCTTCGCGCTCCTCTCTCGCTTTTCCCCAAGCCGGCCGGCAGCCGGGACCGCTGCCGCCCCGGGAAGGCCGTCCCATGCGACTTCCGGCAGAGACGGCTTTGGCGGATCGATGAGATTGTGCTTGTCTATCGACAGGGGGCCCGATCCCTGTTCATTGCTGCTGGTTGGGAAG
>JAJYYT010000557.1 GCA_021800645.1 Actinomycetes bacterium | reverse complement strand
TGGCGCTCCCCGACAAGGACGAGGCGAAGGAGGCGACCGGGTACGACCGCGGCGCCATCACGCCGTTCGGCTCGGCCACCCCGTGGCCCGTCGTCGCCGACGCAGCCGTCGCGAGTGCGGGGGTCGTGGCCATAGGCGCGGGGGCGCGGGGTGCGAACTTCCACGTCGATGCCGCAGAGCTTCTCCGCGTTCTCGACGCACAGGTGGCCGACGTGACGAAGCCGGGCTGACACTCGTCGTGTGCGCCGGCGGAGGACTGCTCCCAGTGCGCGAGGAGAGGGCCGGCTGAGTCATCTCGGCTACAAGGTGACGCACGAGACCGACCACCGACCACGTGTCGACCGGTTAGAAGCAGAGCATGCCGGCGAGCAAGGCGTCGTCTTGGCGCAGCCACGACGTCTGGGCGATCTCGCTGTCAGCATTCTCGGGCTTCAGGAAGGACCAGGCTCCTAACGGCCGTCTGCACCAAGCTCGACGGTCTGCGCGGCCGACACCTCGCTCGCCGACGCACGGATGAGCAGCACCGCCGCTGCCACGGCTGCACAGAGCAGCAAGGCGCTCACGCTGAAGCCGACGCTGTACCCGTGGACGGCCGCACGAGCCAGGACCGAGGGCAGGGGCTGTCGCGTGGCCAGGTAGCTCGTCGCCGCCGAGGCGGCGACGGTGTTGAGCAAGGCGATGCCGAGGGCCCCGCCCACCTGCTGCGTGGCATTGACGAGGGCGGCCGCCACTCCTGCGGAGTGCTGGTCGATGCGAACGAGGGCGGTGCTGCTCATGGGCACGAAGGCGAGGCCCATCCCGAGGCTGACGATGACCTCGGCAGGAAGGAGGCTGGTCAAATAGGACGCGTCCACCGTGAGGCGTGTGAACCAGAAGAGGCCGGCAGCCGCGAGGAGGAGCCCGACGCCCATCAGCCGGCGGGGCCCGGTCCGGGGCAGGAACCGGCTTGCGAGGCCAGCTCCGGCGATGATCCCGCCGGAGAAGGGCAGGAAGGCAAAACCTGTCCGGAGCGCCGAATAGTGCAGCGTCCCCTGCAGGAAGTACGTGAGGAACAAGAACGTGCCGAGCAGCCCGATCCCGACGAGGAAGGAGGCGAGGTAGGCACCGCCCCTGTTTCGCTCGAGGACGACCCGGAGCGGCAGGAGCGGGTGCTCCGCGCGCAGCTCGATGGCGACGAACAGTGCCAGGAGGGCGGCAGACGCCCCGAGCAGCACGAGTGTGAGCGCCGAAGCCCAGCCGTGCGTGCTCGCCGTCGTGAAGCCGTACACGAGGAGGAACAGGCCACCGGTCGCCGTCGTGGCACCGAGCAGGTCGTAGCCACCCCGACGTCCCGTACCGCGCCACTCGCCGAGGACGCGCCAGGCGGCGAAAGCGGCTGCGAGCGCTATCGGGGCATTGATGAGCAGGGTCCACCGCCAGGAGGCAACCTGGGTGAGCGTGCCGCCGAGCACGAGGCCGAGGGCGGCGCCGCTTCCTGCGACCGCGCCGTAGACACCGAAGGCCCGGGCACGCTCCCGCGCCTCGGTGAAGGTGAGAGTGAGAAGCGACAGCGCGGCGGGCGCCATCAGGGCGGCGAAGGCCCCTTGCAAGGCGCGGGCACCGAAGAGCATGGCCGAGCTCTGCGCAAGGCCGCCGAGCGCCGAGGACGCACCGAAGCCGAGCAGGCCTGTCACGAAGATGCGCCGCCTGCCGAAGAAGTCGGCGATGCGCCCGCCGAGGAGGAGCAGGCTGCCGAAGGCAAGCGTGTAGGCACTCATCACCCACTGCCGGTTCGCGAGGGAGATGTGGAGCGCGTGCTGAGCAGAGGGAAGGGCCACTATGACCACCGACGCGTCGAGCACGATCATCAACTGAGCAGTCGCGATCACGACGAGAGCCCACCACCGCCGGCGATCCTCCACGTCGACTTCTGCCGGTGCCTCGCCTCCGGCGACAGCTGCCGGTGATGCCTCCATCACGCTCATCTCCACACCTCCACAGGTCGAACCCGCGACGCCGGGCGCGCGAAGGAGAGCTGGCGGGCCAGGTGAAGAGGGGCTCTGGTACAATCGGAGCGGTGGTTCCGCTTCCTGCGACACTATACGGAACGATCGTTCCGCTTGTCAACCCGTCCGGCGGCGGCAAGATTGGATGAAGTGAGCTCCGAGGCAGACACCCACACGCGCACCGGAGCCGCTGCATCCCACGGAGCGCGCCCTTTGCGGGCAGACGCGGCCCGCAATCGCGCCCGCCTGCTCGAGGCGGCTGAGAAGGTGTTCGCCGCCAAGGGAGTGAGCGTGCCGATCGACGAGATCGCCGCGGCCGCCGGCGTAGGCGTCGGCACTCTCTACCGGCACTTCCCGACGAAAGAAGCCCTCTTCGAGGCCGTGGTCGTTAGCCGGCTCGAGAGCTTCGTCCATGCGGCCACCGACGCCGCGACGTCGGACGAGCCCGGCAGGGTCTTCTTCGACTTCCTCTATCGCTTCGCCCGTCAGGCGGCGCTGAAACGCGACCTGTTCGACGCCCTGCTCGT
>JAJYYT010000556.1 GCA_021800645.1 Actinomycetes bacterium | reverse complement strand
TCCCCCGTCCGTCCCCTGGCTTTAGCGTCCACCATCGTGCGTGGCCCCACGCGTTGTGCCCCGCAGGGGTACCTCCGCCTCGACCACCGTGCCGTCCCCAGGCGCGGAGCGGACTTCGAGGCACCCCTCGAGCAGTCGCGCCCGCTCGGTCATGCCGAGCACCCCGAGGTGGCCCTCGCCGGCAAGACGCTCGAGCCCTCCCGGCTCGAAGCCTCGCCCGTCGTCGGCCACGCTCACGCGCAGCACGCCGGGGCCGAAACCAAGGGCGACTTGGAGCCGGCTCGCCTTCGCGTGGCGGAGGGTGTTCCGTACCGCCTCCTCCACGATCCGGAACACCCCGAGCTCAACCTCTGGGGTAAGGCGGGCCTTGGGCCCTTCGACATCGAACTCGGCGTCCAGGCTCGCCTCGTCCCTGACCCTCGCCACGAGGCTCGAGAGCGCGGGGACCAGGCCGAGGTGGTCGAGCGCGGGAGGTCGGAGGTCGCGAGTGATGCTGCGGAGCCGCGAAGCGGCATCGAGCGCCTGGCGTCGAGCGTCTAGGAGCCCGTCCCTGAGCTCCAAGGGGGCGCCCGACGCGCCAGCGAGGCTTTGGAGGCGACGACCCAGGTGCAAGAAGAGCTGCAGCGGCTCGTCGTGCAGCTCTCGGGCGAGGCGACGGCGTTGGTCCTCTTCGGCCTGGACGACGACGGCCGCATAGCGTGTCGCCCGGCGGCTCTCGCTTCGCTCCTCGGTCACGTCCTCGAAGGCCACCTGGCGCGAGGCGCCGTCAGGTCCGTCGGGCACCACTACCACCTGGACGCGGTAGTCACGGCCGTCGTGTAGGCGCAGCACCGGGCCGGGCTGCCCGGGGGGCCAGCCGGGCGCGTCCTGCAGGGCTCCTGGCAGCGGGCCGCCGACGCACTCCTCGCCGAACAGCGCCCTTGCCGCAGGGTTGGCGTTCAACCAGCGCGCCGGGCTCGTCGAGGACCACGGTCGGGAGGCTGTTGGCCTCGAAGAGCTGGCGGTAGCGGGCCTCCACCGCCAGGCGCTCGGCGCTGGCGCGCGCCAAGCGGAGGTGCGCGAGGCTCTTGGCCTCGATGCTCATGCCGATGGCGAAGGCCACGAACTCCACGAGGGCCAAGTTGACCAGGTCGCTCCCCACGTGGCCCTGGTCGTCGGGCAAGAGGAGGTCAGGCAGCCAGAGCAGCGTCGCCCACAGCCCGGTGGCTGCCGACCCCGCCAACCCGTAGCGCAGCGCCGCATAGGTCACGGGCACGACCAAGAGCGCGACTGGGACGCCCACTGGGAAGTCGCTCGTCTCGAGCGAGGAGTCCAGGTCGACCACCAGGTGCACCGCCGCGATCACGACCAGGCTTGCTTGGATCGCCCAAAAACGCGCCTCACGGGAGGGGGGGTGCGCCGCACGGCGCAAGACCGTCGCGAGGTCAGCGCGGCCGGGCCGGGCGGCCATGGCGGCTCAGTTCGACGAGGTGGTGCTCAAGGGCGTAGAGCACCGCTTCGGTCCTCGAGGCGGTGCCGAGCTTGGCAAGCACGGCAGGCACATGGCCTTCGACTGTGCGCAGCCCGAGGGCGAGGTGGGCGGCGACCTGCCTGTTCGACTTGCCCTGGGCGAGCAGGCAGAGCACCTCGGCCTCTCTTGGGGTGAGCACCGGGGTGCCCCTGCCCGTCTGGGCCACCGGCAGGCCCACCTCGCGCCGGGCCAAACGGGCCGAGAGCGCCTTGTCGAGCACGAAGACGCCGTCGACCACCGCACGAAGCGCGTCGTGGAGCTCGCTCGCCGACGCTGTCTTTAGCAAGTAGCCGTCCACGCCGACCTCGAGCGCCTGGGCGAGGTACGCGTAATCGTCATAGGCGCTCAGCATGACGACCCGCACCTCGGGGACGGTTCACGTCGACCAGCGCCACGTCGGGGCGTAGGTGCCCGATGAGCTCGAGGCCCTCCTTCGCGTCGCCGGCCTGCCCGGCCACCTCGAGGTCGGGGGCCGCCTCGAAAAGCTCACGGGTCCCCGCACGCACCACGGGGTGGTCGTCCACGATCACCACCGTGATGGCCCGAGCCGCTCCCTCCGGGTGTTCCTGGAGGGCCGCCTCCTCAGGGTCAGTGGCCTTCCCGACCTGGGCCCGGGAAGCAGGCGAGCACTCGCGCACAGTGCACTTCAGGCTAGTTGGTCCCAGCGCGGTGGCCGCCCCCGTGATCTCACGGGGCCGAGAGCGTAGGAGCTCGACCTATGGGATCCGGGGCCCGGCCCGCGTGGGATCCGGGTTCCCCTCGTCCCGCCGCCGCGCCGAAAATGGGTGCACGGCGGAACTACTGCGGATCGCGCTCGAAATGCTTGTGGTGGCTGCCTTGGCCACCATCGCCGCCTACGCGGCCTTTTTCGTCGGCGTCGTGGCCTGGACGCTGCTCAGAAGGTCTCGGCGCGACCCGCTCCAAGACGAGCTCGACCGGCTCCTCGCCGGGATCCTCGGGCCCAGGCCGACGGCTTCCCCCGTCGGCCAGCGCGGAGGTGAG
>JAJYYT010000555.1 GCA_021800645.1 Actinomycetes bacterium | reverse complement strand
GAGCTTTCCGACCTGTACGGCGTCGAACCGGTCGGCCACCCCTTCCTCCGCCCCCTCGTGCGCCATCAGCACTGGCCGCGCCACTGGCACCCGATGCGCCGCGACGCCGGGCCGATGCCGCCGATGCGCACCGACGCCGAGCCGTTCCCCTTCGCCGCCGTCGAAGGTCCTGGCGTCTACGAGATCCCCGTCGGCCCGGTGCACGCCGGGCTCATCGAGCCGGGCCACTTCCGCTTCTTCGTCGTCGGCGAGACGATCCTGAAGATGAAGGCCCGGCTGTGGTTCGTCCACCGTGGCGTCGAGAAGCTCTTCGAAGGCCGTCCGCTCGACGAAGGCGTCGCCCTCGCCGAGCGCATCTCGGGAGACACCGCCGCCGGCCACACCCTCGCCTACTGCCTCGCCGTCGAGGAGGCGCTGCACGTGGAGGTCCCCCACGACGCCCGGCTGCTGCGGGCGCTCGTGGTCGAGCTGGAGCGGATCACGAACCACGTCGCCGACCTCGGCGCGCTCTGCAACGACGTCGGCTTCGGCGTCGCCCAGGCCCGCGCGCTCACCGTGCGCGAGAAGCTGCTGCGCCTGGCCGGCGAGGTGACCGGCCACCGGCTCCTGCGCGGCGCGATCCGTCCCGGCGCAGCCGTGCTGCGCCGCCTCCCCACCGAGGCCGAGCTCGCCGACGTCGCGGCGGGCGTCGAAGAGATCGTCGAGCTCGCCACCTCCAACACCGTGGTGATGGACCGCTTCGAGGGGACCGCCGTCCTGTCCCGGCGAGACGCCGAGGCGATCGGGGTCCTCGGGGTGGTCGCCCGGGCGTCGGGGATCGCCGTCGACGCCCGGCTCGCGCACCCGTCCTTCGACCTCGGCACCGGTCCGGTGCCGGCCTTCGAGGAGATCATCGAGGAGGCCGGCGACGTGCTCGCCCGGTTCACGGTCCGGGCCCGTGAGGTCGCCGCCTCGCTCGACCTCGTGGCCGAGCTGGCAGGGCACGTCCGGTCCCTCGAGTCCAGCGCCCGCGAGGTGCCTCGGCGGGGAGGATCGGGGCTCGGGATCGTGGAGGGCTGGCGGGGCACGATCGTCCACCGGGTCGAGGTCGACGCCGGCGGGCGCCTCGCACGCGTCAAGGTCGTCGACCCGTCCTTCCTCACCTGGCCGGCGCTGTCGGTCGCCCTCGCCGACACCATCGTCCCGGACTTCCCGCTCGCGAACAAGAGCTTCAACCTCTCCTACGCCGGCAACGACCTCTGAGCGCTCCCATGCCCCCATCTCGACGCCAGAGGTACGGCTCGTGGTGGCCGGCGTGCCCCGGACCGCTGGGCACAGCTGACGGGCAGGACGTTCGGCCTCCCTTTGGCCGCGGTGACTCCACTGGGCCGGTGGCTCGAGCTCGCTGGGTCTGCGGGACCCGGCACGAGCCGGATCACCATCGGGTGTTCAGCGCCACGGTGGGGAAGCACGCTCCAGCCTCGAGCGGCCGCTCGCCGCCTCCGGCCTGTACTACACTCGATCTTGCGCGGAGATCGGCTCGAGTCCCTGGGCGGGCTCGTCGGTCGACCAGACAGGGGGAAACTGCGTGTTGTGCTCGGCGCTGACGTGGATGGATCGTAGGCGCAAGATCTGGCTCGTCCCGTGACACCCCATCGACGATGACGGAACCGCCAGGACGGACCGTCCTACGTGCTCGTACCGTCATTGCAGGAAGAAACCTGCAGCCGATGTCTGACGCCGTGGTCATCGTCGATCGCGGCATCATCACGGGGCTCGACTCCGCGAGCGTCCACCGTGACATCGATATCGACTTGGGCGACGCGACGTTGGTACCGGGTCTGATCGACACTCACGTCCACCTCGCGAGCGACTCTGGGCCGAGGTTCGGCGCCATCCCCGACCTTTCCCGCTCGACGATCGTCGCGGTGGCAAATGCCCAGCGGTTCCTGCGCGCCGGCGTGACCACGGTCCGAGATCTCGGCGGCCCGATGACGCTGGGCTCCGACCTCCGGGACAGCATCAACGAAGGGTTGCTAGTCGGTCCGCGCCTGCTGGCAGCCAACCGTGTCATCACGGTGACCGGCGGCCACGGCCACCACATGGGAATCGAGTGCGACGACGTCGCCTCTCTCCGGCGTGCCGTTCGCCAACTGGTCAAGGACGGCTCGGACTGGGTCAAGGTCATGGCGTCGGGCGGCTTCGTCCACTTCCGGCGCTCGGAAGGTGAGGCTCCGTACTTCTCGCTGTTCGACCTGACGGAGATGCGGACGATCGTCGACGAGGCGCACCGCTACGGACTGCGCGTGGCGGCCCACTGTCAACACCGCGACGCGATCGCCGTCGCATTCGAAGCCGGCGTAGACACCCTCGAGCACTGCTCGTTCGCTGCCAAGCCTCACGCAATGCTGGACGAGGCACTGGTCGAAGCGATCGCGGAGCGTGGTAGCTTCGTCGTCCCGACGACCAACAACTACTGGCTCACGGTTGGCGTGCCGTGGGCACCCCGGGACATTGCCCTCGCCAACCTGCAAA
>JAJYYT010000554.1 GCA_021800645.1 Actinomycetes bacterium | reverse complement strand
CGTGCCGCACGATCGAGAGGCCGAGCCCGGTGCCGCCGGTCTCCCGGCTGCGCCCGTGGTCGACTCGGTAGAAGCGTTCGAAGATGCGGTCGAGATCCCGTGCGGGGATCCCGACGCCGCGGTCGGCGACCGACAGCCGCACCGTGTCCCTCGGCGGATGCACGGACGAGCGCTCACCGTTTGCCCCGACCGGGCCCGCCGGTTGCGTGGAGACCGATCCCCCGGGGTGCGAGCCCGCCGGTTCCGAGGAGACCGGACCCGCTGGTTGCGAGCTCACCGGGTCCGAGCCCCCCAGTTCCGTTGAGACCGAGCCCGCCGGTTCCGGGCTCGTCGGTTCCGAGCTCGCAGCTTGCGGGCCCGCAGGTTGCGTGCCCGCAGGTTCCGAGCCCGCAGGTTGCGTGCCCGCAGGTTGCGTGGACACCGTGCCCGCCGGGTGCTCCTCTCGGGAGTCGGGCTCCTGGGCGCCGTCGGCGCCGGCCGGGCGGGTGATCCCCGCTGCAGCGGTTGCAGCGTGCTCGGAGCTTCTCGCTCCGGCGCCCCGAGGCCCGCCGAGGTCCCCGACGCGGGCGGGTGCCAGCGTCGCCGCCACCACCACGGTGCTCGAGTCGTAGGAGTAGGTGACCGCGTTCTCGATCAACGCGTGCATGGCCGAGACGAGCTGTCTCCGGTCGCCGCGGACCACCACGGGAGGCTCCGTCTCGTGCAGGGTGATGGTGATGTGACGCTGCTCGGCCGTCGCACGCACCCGTTCCACTGCTTCGGCTATCACGAGGTTGACCAGAACGGGCTCGCGCGGAGGCGCCTCCTCGGACTCGATCCGGCTCAGGTCCAAGAGGTCGTCGATGATGCGGCTCACGCGGAACGCCTCCGTATGGATCCTGCTCGCCAGGCGCCGGGCCACCTCGGCATCGGGCTCCGCGACGAGCGTCTCGGCCAAGAGTCCGAGCGCCCCCATCGGCGTCTTCAGCTCATGGCTCACGTTCGCCACGAAGTCCCGCCGGATCTCTTCGAGCCGCCGCCGTTCGGAAACGTCCTCGATGATCGCGATCACGCCCAGTGGCCGTCGACCGTCGTCGATGAGCCGGGCGCGCACGGCCAGCGTCCGCCGGGGAGGTCCGTAGAGGTCGAGCGTCCGTTCCGCTGCACCGGTGTCCCACGCGTCCTCGAGAAGCTCGGTGACTGCCTGGGCCGCGAGTGCGTCTCCTTGCCGGCTCGTCATCAGCGCGGTCGCCCGCGCGTTGCGGTACACGACCGCGCCGTTCTCGTCGCACAGGACGACTCCCTGGGGGAAGGTGTCGAGCGATCGCCGGAGCCGGATCGCGTCTGCGCTCGAGTCCGCGACGGCCTCGGTCGCCGCACCGGTCACCTGCTCAAGGTAGGTGAGGGCCGTCTCGAGGTTCGCGTTCTCGTCCGGCGTCTCGATGCCGAGACGAGTTCCGAGGGCGGTCAGTCGCTGGGACAGGGCGCGCCGCCCTGAGTGCCGCCCGATCAAGAGGGCGATGACGACGCCCAGCACGAAGACCGCCGCGCCGACCGCGTAGACCTCGGTCGCCGGGAGGCCTTGGGAAGCAACGAGTCCGAGCCCGTTCTCCGTGTGCGCAGCGGAGAGGGCCGAGAGGGTTCGGAGGTGCACGGCACCAGGGCACAAGAGGGCCACGGTCACGCGCTCATGCTCGTCGGGTTCCTGGTCACCACGACCTTCAGCATGACAGCCGGACTCCGCCGGCGCGGACATGGCAAGGCTCAGGGGGTGCTCCGCCAGCCCTCCGTTCACGACGGACCGTTCCTCACAAGGAACGGGGATGAGCAGCTTGATGAAGCATGACAAAGCATGATAGAATATGAAACTGCACAGATATATCCGACAACCGGAGGAGCGTCATGGTCGTGAGGGGAGCAGCGGAGATGCCGGGCTGGATCGCTCCAGCAGCGCGAGGTGGAGCGGTCGCTGGCGGCCGCCGGGGCGTCCTGCTGAGCGTGATCACAGGGTTCAAGCCGACAGCCAACGCACTTCCCGGCGGCTCGACGCTGCTCCACCTCATCGACGGCTTGGGTGGCTGGGCGCTGTTGCTCGCCCTCGCCGGGCTCCTGATCGGCGCCGCGCTCTGGGCCGTCGGCTCCCACTCCCAGAATTACCAGCAGTCATATGTCGGGAGGCGGGCGGTGCTCGTCTCAGGTGTCGCGGCGCTCCTCATCGGGGCGGCTCCGACCCTCATCAACTTCTTCTTCAGCACGGGCCACGGCATCGTCAACCCGCTTCCGCAGTGATCCTCTTGTGGCTTGCCCGATCCCGCTCAATCTCGTCTGCGGGGCTGTCGGCGGCGCGTCCTCCTCGGTCGCTTCCGGCGTCCTCTCCGCGATCTCAGGATGGGTCGTCCAAGGGGCGGCGTGGCTCCTCGGCGCGCTCGGGCGGGTGATCTCGTCGACCACGACCGTGAATGTCCGTGCATCGTGGTTCGTCGCGCACTACCAGGTGATGGGTGCGATCGCCGGTGTCGTCGCGGTGCCGATGCTC
>JAJYYT010000553.1 GCA_021800645.1 Actinomycetes bacterium | reverse complement strand
GCAGGCGCGCTCCCACCTCTGGCGTCGCGGCGCTGCGAGCCGCGGCCGCGCACTCGAAGATCAGGTCGAGACCGGCCTCGAGGTCGACGAGGAGGTCGACGAGCGTCTCGCGTACGAGCGGGTACGCATCGATCCGCTTGCCGAACTGCTCCCGCCGGGCGGCGTAGATGACCGCCTCGAGGAAGGCGCGCCGGTGGATCCCGAGGCTCATGAGGGCAACGCCGAAACGGCTCCCGTTCACCATCTCCATCATGCGGTTGATGCCCCTGCCGTCACGGGCGGCATCGCCGTCGCCCGTGACGCTGGCACCCGCCGCGGCACCCGCCGCGTTCTCACCGGCAAGGTAGGCGAGCGAGCCGTCGAGCGCCACCTCCCCCGTGGGCACGGCAACCGTCCCGAGCTTCGGCTTCAGCCGCTTCGTGACGAAGCCGTTGGCCGACCCGTCGGGCATGCGCCGGGGCACGATGAACGTGGCGAGCCCGCGGCTGCCGGAGGGCGCACCGTCGGGCCGGGCGAGCACGATGAACACGTCGGCATCGACGTTGGAGCAGAAGTGCTTCTCCCCGAACAGGCGCCACTCGTCGCCGTCACGGACCGCTCGGGTCCTGTTGGCGCCGACGTCGCTGCCGCCCTGGCGTTCGGTGAGGAACATCCCGCCCTCCCACGACTGCTCAGGGTCGAGCGAGACGAGGCGCTCCAGCATCACGTCGCGAACCTCGGGCGGGGCGTACCGTTCGACGATGTCCGCCGCGCCGCTCGTCATGCCGAGGGCGCAGTAGATGGCTGTCTCCGCCTGGGAGACGAGATAGCTGATCGCCGCGGTCACGACAGCGGGGACCGGCCGCGGCGAGTGCGCCTCTAGGCCACCGGCGAAGCCGGCTCGCACGAGGTCCGCCTTGCTCTCGAGAAACCCGGCGTGATGCGTGACGACTCCGACGTCGAGGCCGGAGCGGTCGTAGCGCTCGAGCACCGGCCCGTGCTTGTCGGTCACCTCTGCCCGGGGCGCGATCGAGCGACCCACGAGGTTGCCGTAGCCGGCTACGACGTCTTCGGCGAACTTGCGGTCGTCGACGTCGGGGAGGAACCGGTCGAGGAGAAAGCGCAGGTTCGGGTCCATCTCGTACCAGTCGAGGCCCACCGCGCCCTCGTGCTCGGCGTAGTCGGCGAGCATCTCCTCACCTCGTGCCCGAGGCGCCCCCGGCGGCAGCCCGCCGGCGCTCCGGCCGCCGCCGCCGCCACTTCTCGGTGACGGACGGAGCCTCCCAGCCGGCATCTGCCGGGTTGATGTTCGACCCGGGGCGAACGATCTCGTCGAGCCGGTCGAGCACCTCGTCGGTGAGCACCAGGTCGGCACCGGCGAGCATGTCGTCCAGTTGCTCCATGGTGCGCGGACCGATGATGGCAGAGGTCACCCCGGGGTGAGCGACCACGAATGCGAGCGCCAGGTGCACGAGCGAGGTGTCGAGTTCGGCCGCGACCTTGACCAGCTCCTCCACGACCTCGAACTTGCGCTGGTTCTCGGGGATCGAAGGGTCGAAACGCTTGGGCAGTCTGGCGGCCCTGCCCTGCGACATGTCCACCTCGCTCCCGCGCCGGTACTTGCCCGAGAGCCAGCCGCCTGCGAGCGGGCTCCAGGAGATGACGCCCATCCCGTAGCTCTGGCAAGTCGGGAGGACCGACGTCTCGATGCCCCGTGCGAACAGCGAGTACGGCGGCTGCTCGCACCTGAAACGCTCGAGACCCCGCCTCTCTGCCACCCACTGCGCCTCCACTATCGCCTCAGCGGGGAAGGTCGAGGATCCGATGGTGCGGACCTTCCCCTGCCGAACGAGGTCGGTCAGAACCGACAGCGTCTCTTCGACTTCGGTCTTCGGGTCGGGCCGGTGGATCTGGTAGAGGTCTATGTAGTCGGTCTGCAGCCTTCGCAGGCTGTCCTCGATCTCCCGCACTATCCACCGGCGGGAGTTGCCCTGCCGGTTCGGCCCGTCGCCCATCTGGCCGTGGACCTTCGTCGCGAGCACGACGGAGTCCCTCTTCCCTTTGAGCGCCTTGCCCACGATCTCCTCTGACTCGCCCTGCGAGTAGACGTCGGCGGTGTCGACGAAGTTGATCCCCGAATCGAGCGCCTTGTGGATGACGCGGATGGACTCGTCGTGGTCGGGGTTGCCCCACTCGCCGAACATCATCGCCCCGAGGCAGTAGGTGCTGACCTGTATGCCGGTGCCGCCAAGGGTTCTCAGTCGCATGGGTCCCACCCTAGGGCTGGCTCGGCGATCTGCGCACCGGCGTCCTCGCCGGAAGAGACCGCCCGGCATGCCCGTTGTCGCGGGCTAGGGTTTCGGCTCCTTCGGCAGGCCGAGCACCCGCTCGGCCACGATGTTCCGCTGGATCTGGGCGGTCCCGCCCCAGATCGTCTCCGAGCGAGAGAAGAAGAAGCTGGCCTGGAGGGGGCTCACCGGATAGCCCTCCCGGCGGCGCCTCGCGCCGACGCCGGGGATGATCTCCTCGTCCGCGTCCCCG
>JAJYYT010000552.1 GCA_021800645.1 Actinomycetes bacterium | reverse complement strand
CTGGGACTACCGCTCTACGCGCGCCCCTGTCATCGGCGACGGCGTCTTCATCGGTGCAGGAGCGAAAGTGCTCGGTGCCGTGACCGTCGGCGACGGGGCGCGCATCGGGGCGAACGCCGTCGTCCTCTGCGACGTACCTGCTGGAGCGACCGCCGTCGGGATGCCGGCGAGAATCGTCGCGGCCGAGTTTCGCAACGACACGTCCGCGGGGAAGTCCTATGCGATGAAGGTCGATTGACCAGGCACGGGCGAGGCACGGGCGAGAAGACCGCGCGCCGAGCCGGCGACGTACGCCTCCGCTCCCGCTCCTGATCCGCCCCCAGACCAGAGCCCCCGGCCCCTTGCCCGACCGGGTCGTGCGCAGGCCGATCGGATCCCCATCGCTGCTGGGCTTCCTCGGTCTCCGCATCCCAGCAGCCGCCGCCCCCCCACGTCAGGTGAGGGGCGAACCGGTCATGGCATGCCCACGCTCGTCGGACGGAGCGCAGAGAAGCGACCGCAACGCCGCGGCCGTGTCCTCGGGCGCTGTCGCCGTGACGAGGTCGCCTGGTTCGAAGACGGTGTCCCCGTCGGGGAAGAAGAGGCCACCCCCGCGCTCGATCGAGATGATCACGGTGCCTGGCGGGAGTCCCGCCCTGCGCAGCGACGAACCTACCGCCTCGGCACTCTTGTGGCCCCGCGCCTCCACCTGGCCCGCCCCGCCGGAAACGCCCGAGAGGCGGGCCAGCGCGGCACCGACCGCGCGGCGGTAGCCGCGCACTATGTCTGTCGTCGTGACGATCCCTACCGGGTGCTGACCGGAGTCGAGCACCGTCACCCAGCTGTCGGGAGTGGTGCTCAGCGCCTCGAGGGCCACGTCGAGAGAGACCGACTCCTGGACCGTGACGGCCGTCGGATCGAGGACGCCGTCCACGGTCCGTGAGTCGCCGGGTTGCAGCTCCCCGAGGCGCCGACGCGTGAGCGTGCCGACGAAGAGATCGTCGCGGTTGGCGACGGGCGCACCGGGGACGCCCGCTCGCTCCATGAAGGAGAGGGCCTCGGTGACGGGCGTGCCGACTTCGAGCACGAGGCGGGGCTTGGCCATGACCTCTGCACTCCGGACGTTTCCGAGAATCGTGATGCTCCGCTGCAGGCGATGCGCCGGCGAGTCGTTTCGGGTGCGCTTCTGGCTCCGGTAGATGGTGGCGTCGCTCCTGTGCACGATGAGCGTCGCGATCCCGACTGCAAGCATGGCTGGTGCCAGGGCTTCGAGCGAAGCGGTCATCTCGATGACCATGAGCATGACGGCGAGCGGCGCCCTCGAGATGCTGCCGAAGCAGGCCATCATGCCGATGATGACGAAGGGCGCCGGGCCGTGCGGGATGGCCGGCGCCACTGGCTCGAGCACGCGCCAGAGCGCAGCCCCGAGGAACGCTCCGATCACTATCCCGGGGCCGAAGATCCCGCCCGACCCTCCCGAGCCGATGGAGAACCCCGTGGCGAGGATCCGGGCAAACGGCAGAACGATCACGATCCAGAGCGGCATCCCGAGCAGAGCGTGCCGCACGAGCCCCTGCTGAACCCATCCGTACCCCGTGCCGAGCACCTCGGGGATGCCGAGTGCCATCAGACCTACGAGGAGTCCGCCTATGGCGGGTTTCACGGCCCTCGGGATGGGCAGGCGGCCGAAGGCGCCGGCCAGACCGTAGAAACCCTTTGCATAAAGGAGGCCGACGAGCCCGCAGATGACGCCGAGGAGGGCGTACCACCCGAGCTCACGGGGATCCGCGAAGTGGTAGGTGCTCGGCGTGGCGAACATCGGGCGGAAGTTCTCGAAGCCGGCGAAGATGGCGTACGAGATGATCGACGCGACGAGCGCGGGGATGAACGACTCGGGCTCGATGTCGTCCCGGTAGAGGATCTCCGTCGCGAGCACCGCACCGCCGAGCGGCGCCTTGAAGATGGCGCCGATGCCGCTCCCGATCCCGGTCGAGACGGCGATGCGGGCGTCGGACGGCGAGAGGTTCAGCACCCTCGAGAGCAGCGAGGCGAAGCCGGCCGAGATCTGCGCCGTCGGTCCTTCCCGCCCACCTGAGCCGCCGGAGCCGATCGTCACGGCCGATGCGACGATCTTGATCGCCACCGCCCGAGCCCTTATGCCGCGGGGGTTCTCGTGTACGGCGTCGATGGCAGCGTCGGTGCCGTGCCCCTCGGCCTCCGGCGCCAAGTTGAAGACGAGGAGGCCCGACATCAGCCCACCGGCCGTCACCACGAGCGGAAGGGCCCACCCCCGCAGGAAGGAGTGCGACGCGTGGACGAACCCTTCACCGGCAGGAACCGGGACCGTGTAGCCGACGATGTCGGAGAGGAACCAGTGTGTGGCAAGGGTGAGCAGGGTATAGAAGACCACGGCGCCCAAGCCGGCGATCGCTCCGATGGCCGCGCCGAGGACGAGCCAGCGCCGGAGATACGTGGTCGTCGAGACCCAACTGGCGACTCGCGCCGCCATGAACCGGAGGTCGCGGCGCCGGCCGATCGCCGTC
>JAJYYT010000551.1 GCA_021800645.1 Actinomycetes bacterium | reverse complement strand
TCCGATCTGAGGAGCGGGAGCGCACGGCCGCTGTCCTTGTGTCGCTCTCGGGCTGACCGACGGGCACGCTGACCGACGGCACCCGCCGGTCAGCGCGGGATCGTGGTGTGCTTCAGCTCGTTGAGCTCGGGATGGCCCGTGATGAGCGACAGGACGTGCTCGATGGTCGCGCGGGCCCTCGCGCCGTCTCTGCCGGGCCGTGTCATGAGCCGGACGAACACCGCGGCGCCGTCGACGACGAACGTCGGCACGCCGAAGACCGAATGCTCGGCGACCGACTTCTCGTGGGCGGTGCGCAAGGTGTCCATCGGCCAACCCTGGGCGACGTGGTCGAACACGTCGTCCGCCGGCACCCCCACGCTGGAGAGGGTGTCCCGGAGGACGGCGGGGTCCGCGAGCTCCTTTCCCTGGTCGTGGCGGGCGGCGAACAGGGCTCGGTGAGCCTGCAGGAAGCGCTCCGGGAAGCGGTCGCGCACGACGATGCCGGCTTCGAGGGCGAGCACGCCGCGGGGCTTCTCCGCTAGCTCCCACACAGGGGAACCGCCTTCCTCGATGTGCGCTTGCATCAACGAGAAGGGTGAGAACTCCACCTGCCACGGGGCACCGTCCTCGAGGGCCGCCACGAGGTGCTCGTGGACGTTGCGAGCGAAGGGGCAGAGGTAGTCCCAGGTGACCGAGAAGCGGGGCGGTTCCACGCGGGTGGCAACGTCGTGCCCGTCGCCACTATTCCGTCCGCGCCCGGAGGAGCCCCGCCCGGACGCGTGCCGTCGAGCCACTTGGGGCGAACAGCCGCTGGAGGAGCCGGAGGGACCCGGAGGGACCCGGAGGAATTGACGTTGGACCCTGCCTGAGACGGCGCGCCCCGAGCACCATGGTGGCATGAGGTCCGAACCGCTCGCCGCGGCGCTCGCGCCCCCGGCTGCGAAGGCGCTCGTGGCGGCCGCCCGGCCGGTCACGGGCACGGCCGAGGACTACGAGGGTCTCCTCGGGATGGTCGGCGACCGCCGCCTCGTGCTCATCGGCGAGGCCTCGCACGGCACTCACGAGTTCTATCGAGAGCGGGCCAGGATCACCCGACGCCTCGTCGACGAGCTCGGGTTCACCGTGGTGGCCGTCGAAGGCGACTGGCCCGACGCCTACCGGGTGAACCGGTACGTCATGGGAATGGGCGGCGACGCCACCGCCGATGACGCTCTGCAGGGGTTCCGCCGGTTCCCGACCTGGATGTGGCGCAACCGGGACGTGCTGGGGTTCGTCCAGTGGCTGCGAGCCCGCAACGAGGCTCAGGCGCACCCGTCGACGAAGGTGCGCTTCTACGGTCTCGACCTGTACAGCTTGCGGGCTTCCATCGAGGCGGTGATCGACTACCTCGAGCGCGTGGATCCCGCCGAGGCCGCCCGTGCGCGGGCGCGCTACTCCTGCTTCGACCATGTCGGCACAGACGGCCAGGCCTACGGCTACGCGCTGGCCACGGCGGCGGCAGACCCCTGTGAGGCCCAGGTCGTCGCCCAGCTCGTAGAGCTCCGCCGTCGGGCGACAGGCTATCTGCGCCAGGATGGTTGGGTCGCCGAGGACGAACAGTTCTACGCGGAGCAGAACGCGGCGCTGGTGCGGGACGCCGAGGAGTACTACCACCAGATGTACCGCGCCGACGTCTCGTCGTGGAACCTCCGCGACCGCCACATGTCCAGGACGCTCGATGCGCTCGTCGAGCATCTCGACCGGCGCACGGCCGGGACCAAGGTCGTCGTGTGGGCCCATAATTCCCATGTCGGCGACGCCCGTGCCACCGCAATGGGTGCCCGGGGCGAGCTCAACATCGGGCAGCTGGCGCGCCAGGGGCACGGGGGGGATGTGCTGCTGGTGGGGTTGAGCACCTATAGCGGCCGGGTCACTGCCGCCAGCGACTGGGGTGGGCCGGCGGAGCGGAAGCACGTCCGCCCGGGTAGGGCGGGCAGCTACGAGGCGATGCTCCACTCGGCGGAGATCGGCCAGTACTGGCTCCCGACCGGGTCGCTGGCCGCCCACGAGGAGCTGTCACGGTCCCGTCTCGAGCGGGCGATCGGCGTGATCTACCGACCCGAGACCGAGCTGCAGAGCCATTACTTCGGGGCCGACCTCGTCCGGCAGTTCGACGCGATGATCCACGTCGACCACACGCGAGCGCTCGAGCCGCTGGACCGCACGCCGCTTTGGGATCGGGGTGAGCCCCCCGAGACGTACCCGACCGGCGTGTGACCGGCCCTACGTCAGCGCGTCGACGACTTTGCGCACCGCCAAGCCCGTGACCGCGCCGATGACCGCACCTGCGACGACGTCGCTCGCGTGGTGGGCCCTCAGGTGCACCCGGCTCGCCGCGACGGCTGCCGCGAGCGTGAGCGCCGCGGCCCGTCCATGTCCCTCGGGAAGGACGACGGCAGTGCACCAGGCGGCGAGCGTGTGACCGCTCGGGAAGCTCGTGGAGCTCGGTCGGCGGACCGGCACCGCGCCTGGGTGTCGCGCCGGCCCGCCGACCGGTCGCT
>JAJYYT010000550.1 GCA_021800645.1 Actinomycetes bacterium | reverse complement strand
GCTGCGTTTCGCCGAGGGCGTCGTGATGGCGGGCGACCGGCGCGCGACCGAGGGTCATGCGATCGCGCACCGCGCGATGGAGAAGGTGTTCCCTGCCGACCGGTACTCTGCGGTGGCCATCGCGGGCGCTGCGGGGTTCGCCGTCGAGATGGTCCGTCTCTTCCAGACCCAGCTCGAGCACTACGAGAAGGTCGAGGGGGTGCACCTCAGCCTCGAGGGAAAGGCGAACCAGCTCGCCCAGATGGTCCGCCAGCACCTGCCGCTCGCGTTCCAGGGCCTCGCCGTCGTCCCACTGTTCGCCGGCTACGACACGGCGCGGGGAGCCGGGCGGATCTTCACCTACGACGTGACCGGCGGCCACTACGAGGAGGCCGACTACCAGGCGACCGGCTCGGGCGGGCGGGATGCCAGGACGACGATCAAGCTAGGCTTTCGCGAGGGCCTCTCGCACTCGGAGGGCGTGGAGCTCGCCATCCAGGCGCTGTACGAGGCCGCGGACGAGGACTCGGGCACGGGCGGGCCGGACGTGGTGCGCGGGATCTACCCGACGGTCTCGGTCGTCACGGCCGACGGCTACAGAGAGGTGCCCGAAGAGGAGGTGGCGGAGCGCTTCCAGGCGCTCATCGACCGGAAACGGACCGAGCGCGAAGCCGTTGGGGGCTCCTCGAGCGGAGGTGAGCTGGCATGACGATGCCGTTCTACGTCGCCCCCGAGCAGGTGATGAAGGATCGGGCCGAGTACGCCCAGAAGGGGATCGCCCGCGGCCGCTCCCTCGTCGCCACCGCGTACGCCGACGGGGTCCTCATCGTCGCGGAGAACCCCTCGCGCTCTTTGCACAAGATCAGCGAGATCTACGACCGCATCGCGTTCGCCGGGGTCGGCAAGTACAACGAGTACGACCAGCTCCGCGTGGCTGGCGTGCGCCACGCGGACACGAAGGGCTTCGCCTTCAGCCGGGAGGACGTCGACGCGCGCTCACTCGCCAATCTCTACGCGCAGTACCTCGGGAACGTCTTCACGCACGAGATGAAGCCGCTCGAGGTGGAGATCCTCGTCGCCGAGCTCGGGACCAACGGAAGGCCCGACCAGCTGTACCACGTGGCCTACGAGGGCACGATCACCGACGAGGACCGTTTCGCCGTCCTCGGCGGAGACGCGGAGACGATCAGCGAGCGGTTCGCCGCCGACTGGCGACCGGATCGTGACCGGGCCGAGGCGATCAGGGCGGCGGTGAAGGCCCTGGCCGGCCCGCAGCGCACCCTCGGCCCGAACGACCTCGAAGTTGCGGTGCTGAGCAGGCAGAACGGCCGCCGCTCCTTCAAGCGGGTCACCGACGGCGAGCTCGCCCAGGTCCTCGAAGGGGTGGAGCCTCCCCCCGCGCCGGCGCAGGCGGGCGAGCCCACTCCACGGACCTCCGGCGGAGCGGACGACCAGGCCGCCGTCGAGAACAGCGGGTAGCCGGGAGGCAGCCTGGCAGCTCCTCTGTCCGCCTGACGCTCGCTCGCCGGCGGCTGGCGCTCGCCGGTGGCGGCTGGCGCTCGTTCCTGCCTGACGCTCGCCGGCTGCGTGCCCGGCACTACCGTGACCACTGTGGAGAGGCGGATCTTCGGGCTCGAGAACGAGTACGGGGTCACCTTCACCCTGCGCGGCCAGCGCCGGCTGAGCCCCGACGAGGTGGCGCGCTACCTCTTCCGCCGCGTGGTCAGCTGGGGCCGCTCGTCGAATGTCTTCTTGGAGAACGGCGCCCGGCTGTACCTCGACGTCGGCAGCCACCCGGAGTACGCCACGCCAGAGTGCGACCGCGTCAGCGACCTCGTGGTGCACGACAAGGCGGGGGAGTGGATCCTCTCGCAGCTCGTGGCAGGAGCCCAGACGCGCCTGCGCGAGGAGGGGATCCGCGGCGACGTCTACCTCTTCAAGAACAACACGGACTCGGCCGGGAACTCCTACGGCTGCCACGAGAACTACCTCACCGAGCGCAACGACGACTTCGGCCGCTACACCGAGGTGCTCATCCCGTTCCTCGTGAGCCGGCAGATCTTCGCCGGGGCAGGCAAGGTGCTCCAGACGGCACGCGGCGCCGTCTACTGCATGAGCCAGCGAGCCGAGCACATCTGGGAGGGCGTCTCGTCGGCGACCACGCGCAGTCGCCCGATCATCAACACGCGCGATGAGCCGCACGCCGACGCGGAGCGCTTCCGCAGGCTGCACGTGATCGTCGGCGACTCGAACATGAGCGAGTACGCGACGTACCTCAAGGTCGGCACCACGGCCGTCCTCCTCACCATGCTCGAGGACAGCGGCACCGTGCTGCGGGACCTCACGCTCGAGAACCCGATCCGGGCGATCCGCGAGATCAGCCACGACATCACCTGCCAGCGGCGGGTCCGCCTTGCCAACGGGCGCGAGATGCGCGCGCTCGACATCCAGATGGAGTACCTCGAGCGCGCGTTGCGCTTCCGAGACCGCCATGGGCTCGGGCCCGAGGGGGATCGTGCGCTCGAGATGTGGCAGCACTGTCT
>JAJYYT010000549.1 GCA_021800645.1 Actinomycetes bacterium | reverse complement strand
GGAGATGATGGAGAGGATCTCCTGCTGGATGTCCGTCACGACGGCGGCGCCCATGATCGGCCCGCCCGTCTTGGACGCCGCTGTGTAGCCGGCGTACCTCTGGATGTCCGCGAGCGCCTTGTCCACCGCTGTGACGAGGGACGAGACCTTGGACGCCTCCGCTGTCGCGTCGGGGGCGACGGTCACCGTGGCGGTGCCCGTCGAGGCGACGGTGACAGAGGTCCCCGCGAGCAGCCCGGTGAAGGTGTCGGTCGCCGAGCGGAGGGTGTAGCCGCCCGTGCCTCCCACCGAGACGGTGGCTGTCCGGGCTGTGACGAGGGTGCGCAGGCTGCCGAGCGCCGAACCTGTGAACGCCGCTGGGTCGATGCCGACCGAGCCGGTGGCACCGGTCGCGTTCGCTGCGACCTGGAGGATGTCTGTCCCCGACTGCAGCGTGACCGCGCTGGCGGTGACCGCGAGCCCCGAGCCGTCGATCGCCGCCACCACCTGGGCGAGGCTCCCGCTGCCCGTGGAGACCAGCGCGGCATGGGCCGTTCCCGCGGAGACGAGCGCGCCGGTCGGCCCGGGCACCAGGGCGACGGTCGCGGAGAGCGTCGCCGTGCCCGGCGCCGCCAGCGTGACCACCTGGCCCGCCGTGAGCGATGTGAGGGTCGTCTTCGATCCGTCCACTGTCACGACGGCGTCGGCGCCGATCCCGGCCTCACCGGCCACCAGCCCGAGCGCGCCGAGGGCGGACCCGCCGCTCACCGAGAGCGCCGCCGACGATCCCTGCTCTGCGGTCGTGAGCTCGAGCTGGCCTGTCGGGCCCACCGAGGCGCTCACCGCGACGCCGGCGGCCGCGGCAGCCGCGTCGAGCGCCGTGGCCAACCCGCTCGGGCTGTAGGTGCCGCTCGTGATCGCGAGTGTGTGGACGGCGCCGGCCACGCCGATCGAGAGCGTGTCGTTCGTCGAGCCGATCGTGGTGGACGAGGCGAGGGCGCTCGTGCCCGTCACCATCGCGGCGCCCGACGACTGGGTCACCGCGATCGTGTAGGCCCCGAGCGCGAGGCTCGCGCCCGGGGCCAGCGAGGAGAGCCCCACCGCCGGCGCCCCCGTCGAGACGAGGAGGGACGGCTGCGTCGTCACGACCTGACCGGTCGAGGCGACGCCCTTCTCGGAGGCGAGGACGTTCGCCTGGGCGAGCTGGTTCACGCCGAAGGTGAGCGAGCCGGTCTCCGCACCGGCCGACGCGACCGCGGTCGCGACCGCCGGGTCCGAGCTGCTCGCCGATGCCAGGTCCCACCGGGCGGCCGTCGAGAGCGCCTGGGCGGCGGCCAGGACCCCTTGGAAGTCCGTGGCGAGGGCGCGGTAGTACCCGGCCTCCTCCTCGAGCGCTGCCTGGTGCTCGGTCAGGCTCGTGATCGGCGCCTGGTAGCCGGCGAGCAGCGCCTGGATCACCTTGGGCGTTGTGATGCCCGAGACCAGGCCGTTCACCACCAGCGGGGCGGATGTCCCCGCGCTCGCCACCGTCACCGCCCGCCTCCGGGCCGCCGGGTCGTGCCCGGCACGGCCGCTCTCGCGGCGGGGGCACCCGCCCGGCGGGTCATCACACCAGCTTCAGCACCAGCGACGGCGCCTGCTGCGCCTGGGCCAGCATGGCGACGCCGGACTGCATCAGGATCTGGTCGGTCGAGAAGGTCGTCATCTCCTGCGCCATGTTGACGTCGACCAGCTGGCTGCTCGCTGCCTGCAGGTTCTGCTGGCCGATGGTCAGGTTCGAGACGATGGCCTGCAGCTCGTTCTGCGTGGCACCGACCGTCGAGGCGACCGCGTCGACCGTGGCGAGCGCCGTCTGCACGGAGCTCACCGCCGCAGCCGCCTTGGTCGCTGTCCCGATGGAGACGTTCGACGATGTCAGCTTCAGCGACTTGGCTGTCACGGCCGAGATCGAGAGCGTGATCTGCTGGTTCCCGAGGTCGAACGCGCCGACCTGGAGCGTCCCGGTGAACGCCGTTGTCGGGGTGCCTGCCGGCGCTGTCGTGGTCACCTTGCCGACGAGGAGGTTCTTCGTGCCGAACGTCGTCGTCTTGGCGATCTCTGTGATCGAGGACTGGAGGTCGGCGAACTCCGCCTGGTTGGCGGCGAGCGACGTCGCTGTCTGGGTCGCCCCGTTCGAGGAGGTCAGCGCCAGCTGGTCCATCGTCTGGAGGATCGAGGAGATCTGCGACAGCGCCCCGGACGCCGTCTGGATCAGCGACACGCCGTCCTGGGCGTTGGAGATCGCCGTCGTGTAGCCGTTGGACTGGGACTCGAGCGCCTGGCTGATCACGTACTGCGCGGGCCCTGTGGCCGCGTTCTGGATCTGCAGGCCCGACGACAGCCGGTTGATGGCCGTCGACATGTTGGAGTCGGTCGCGTTCAGGTCGTTGAGCGCCTGGAGCGCCGACATGTTGGTGTCGACTACCAGAGAAGACATCCGTCGTTCCTCCTTGCTGGTTCCCTGGCGGGCCGCCGTGCGTCCGTGCCCGGCCGGCACCGCCGTC
>JAJYYT010000548.1 GCA_021800645.1 Actinomycetes bacterium | reverse complement strand
GGAAGGCCCAGTCCACCTGCATACCCGACAGGCTCGCCAGCGCTGCGGGGCCGACGAGGGTGAAGACGGAGTCGATGAGTTGCCCTCCGCGGACGAGCAGGGGGACGCCGCGCCGCTCGGCAAGGTGGCCCGAGCTGTTGAGCCCCACCGCGGCGCGCCCGCCCGGTCGCAGTATGCGGTGCAGCTCGCGCACGGCGGCCCGGGCATCTGGCACGTGGTAGAGCATGTGCATCGCGAGCGCCACGTCGCAGGACCCCGATCTGAGGGGCAGGCGCTGCGCGTCGGCCTGGGCGACGGCGACGCGGGAGGCGGCCGAAACGTCTTCCGCGAGGGTCGCACGAGCGTCGCGCAGCATCCCGAGCGAGAGGTCCAAGCCGATCACGGCTCCCCGGTGGCTCCGCGAGAGAGCGGACAGGTAAGCGCCGTTGCCGCAGCCGACGTCGACGACCGTCTCGTCGCCGCTCAGCTCGAGCAGGCCGAGCGCCCAGTCGGCGATGTCCAGCCGGGGAACCTGGTAGTCGTAGATCGCCTGGCGTGCCCGCAGGTTGCCGGAGTCGGCGTACTGCTCGGCCCTGAGGAAGCTCTGGTCGGTCCAGAGAGGAGCAGTCCGGTCCCTCGGTGCCGGCGCAGTCTCGCTCCGCCCGGGCGTGGCGCTCTCGTTCATGAACAGCGAAACTACGCTCTCACCCATGCAACCCCCTCGCATCTCGAGGCCGAGCTGGAAGTTGCTGGGTGCGGGCCTCGCGTCGGCCGCCCTGCTCGCCGCCTGCGGCTCCGGTGGCGCCGCCCCCGCGGCCAAGCCGCAGCAGAGCGGGAGCGCCGAACTGCTCGCGAGCTCCTACCAGAAGCTGCAGGACGCCCGGTCGGCGGACATGACCCTCGCCGAGACGGTGCGCACCGCGAACGGGACCGAAGCGCTGTCGCTGAGCGCCTCTGGGGCTTTCCACTGGAGCCAGCTGTACGGCTCGATGGACATGAAGATCGACGTCCCCTCGAGCGGGGCGTCGCTCACGATGAAGGAGATCCTCTCCGGGCCGGACGAGTACGTGAGCGTCCCCTCCACCCGCGCCGGGGCGCCGCGCTGGATCGAGATCTCGCTCAGCCAGTTCGAGGCGGCCGGATCGAGCCAGGGCATGAACCCTTCGCAGACCCTGCAGCTCCTGCAGGAGAGGGCGGTCTCGCTGACCGACCTCGGGCCGGCGACGATCGACGGCGTCGCGACCACCCATTACCGCGCCGAGCTGAGCCTCACGAGCGGCGTCAAACCATCGCTCAGGACGTTCATGGCCGACTACGAGCGGCTCTCCGGTGCGAAGACCATTCCCGTCGACATCTGGATCGACGGCGGGGGACTTCCCCGGCGTGTCGAGATCGCCGAGACTCTGAAGCACTCACCGGTGGCGAGCGCGGCTGCCGCGGCCGCCTTCCCGCTCCACGTAACGGTGACGATGGACTTCAGCCACTACGGGGTCGAGGTGGCCGCGCCGACCGTTCCGACGTCCGGCGTCGAGCGCCTGCCGGCGAGCGTGCTCTCCCGCTTCTTCGGCGGCGCCTGAGCCCCACGTCTGTCAGTCGTTCAGCTCCGGGTAGAGGGGGAACTGCTCGGACAGCTGCTCGACCTGCTTGTGCAGCTCGCGGAGCCGCGCGTTGCCGGCGAGCTCTGACCGGAAGCGCTTCAAATACTCGGTCCGCTCGGCCCGGTCCCTCGGCATGACGTAGCCGCGCACCTCGTCGAGCACCTGGGCGATGAGATGACCGATCGCCTGCATCTCGGGCTCGCGCATGCCGCGGCTCGTAACGGCCGGTGTGCCGAGGCGCATCCCGCTCGGGTAGAAGGGCGAGAAGGGCTCGCCCGGGATCGTGTTCTTGTTGAGCGTGATGTTCGCCTCGTCGAGCGCCTCTTGGGCGAAGAGACCGAAACCCGGCCCGTACGCCGTCAGGTCCACCAACAGCAGATGGGTGTCGGTGCCTCCGGTCACGAGATTCAGGCCGTCCGCCTCGAGCGCTTCGCCGAGAGCCTTGGCGTTGCGGACGACCTGAGCGGCGTACTCGGCGAACTCGGGCTTGGCCGCCTCGAGCAGGGCGACGGCGATGGCGGCGGTCGTGTGGTTGTGCGGGCCGCCCTGCATGCCGGGGAAGACCGTCTTCTCGACCTTCTTCGCCAGGTCCGGATCCTTCTCGAGGCCTTTCTCGGTCACCATGATGATGGCTCCGCGCGGCCCGCGCAGGGTCTTGTGCGTCGTCGTCGTGACCACGTGCGCGTAGCCGACAGGGCTCTCGTGCGCCCCGCCGGCGACGAGGCCGGCGATGTGCGAGATGTCGGCCGCGAGGTAGGCGCCGCAGCTGTCGGCGATCCGAGCCATCTCGGCGAAGGGGAACCGGCGCGGGTAGGCCGTGTAGCCGACCCACATGAGCTTCGGGCACTGCTCCGCCACGTTCCTCTCCAACTCCTTGAGGTCGACGTAGCCGTCGGGAGTCGTGTGGTAGGGCACGCTGTTGAACACGCGCCCTGTGACGCTCCCGGTCGA
>JAJYYT010000547.1 GCA_021800645.1 Actinomycetes bacterium | reverse complement strand
CAGCATCGTGATCATCCTCCGGCTCACGCCGGACCGGGCGCTCAGCTCGTCGAGCGTCAAGCGCAGGGCGAGCCGGCGTGTCCGCACCCTGCCGCCGATCGCGTTGAACAAGTCCGTGGGGGACGACTGTGGCGGAGCCCCAGCGGGGCGCGTCGGGATGCCGCGTGGCGGCGGTCCGGGAGGGGGAGCCCCAGGCTCGCCGCGTGGGCGTCGACCGCGTCCGGACGGCATCAGAGGGCAATATACTGCATTGCAGAATACTGCACGCCGGGCCGATGGTCGCGGGCTGGACGGATGGAGGAACGAGGATGGTGAGCGAGCTGCGCCGGCGACCGAGGATGGTCGCGGTCGTACTGCTCCTCCTCGCCTCGGCGATCTGGGGCTCGACGTTCGTCGTCGTGAAGCAAACGATCATCCATACGCCCGTACTGGACTTTCTGGCTTGGCGCTTCATCCTGGCCGGCCTGCTGCTCACGGTGCTGCGCCCCCGCGCCCTCGTGAGGCTCGGACGGCGCGGTTGGCGTCATGGGGTGCTCCTCGGCGCCGCACTTGCCGGCGGCTACATGGCCCAGACGTTTGGGCTCGAGCACACGCCTGCGGCGGTCTCCGGGTTCCTCACCGGGTTGCAGGTCGTGTTCACGCCGGTCATCGGGTGGATGGTGCTGCGCCACCAGCCCGGGAGACGAACCTGGAGCGCTGTGGCTGTCGCCACTGCCGGACTGGCGGTGATGACTCTCCGGGGCGCACCCTTCGGGGTCGGTGAGGCCCTCACCATCGTCTCGGCAGCCCTCTTTGCGCTTCAGATCGTCGGGCTCGAACGGTGGACGTCGACCGGGAACGCCTACGGGCTCGCGGCCGTCGAGCTCATCACGATCGGCGCGATCTCGTTGGTCGCCGCGGCGCCGAGCGGCGTCGGGCTGCCCCAGTCGCCCGCGATCTGGGGAGCCGTCGTGCTCACCGCCGTCGCAGCGACGGCCTTCGCGTTCGTCGTGCAGACCTGGGCGCAATCGCATCTCTCGGCGACGTCGGCAGCCGTGGTGTTCACGACCGAGCCGGTCTTCGCTGCCATCTTCGCGTGGATGTCAGGGGAGCGCCTTGGTTGGGCGCTCGTCATCGGCGGCGCGCTCGTCGTCCTGGCGATGTTGGTCATGGGCGTCGGCGGGGGAGACGACGAGGCGGCCCCGTCGACGCGGGCGGCGCCTGCACCGCCGGCCTTGCTCGCGGCACCTGCGAGAACGGCCGCCGCGAACGTCAGGGAGCACGACGACGCGTGCGACGATGATCCCCAGCTCGACTGCGGCTTAGTGGCGGTGTGAACCGGGGTGTTTGGCCGGCACCGCGGGTGGTATGGATGTACGTGCATCAGCGAACGCGTCGATTCAATGGAGGCAACCATGGGCAAAGAGGCACGGTTGGGACTTCTCCTCGGAGCGACGGCATGCCTCTTGGCGGTGCTCGTCGACTGGGTGGTGCAGGAGCTCACCTAGCCCTTGCAAAGAGACCGTGGGCTCGAGGAGCCGATAGCAGAAGAGACCCGGACCGGGCGTGAATCTCCTGGTCCGGGCACTCCGCTCGAATCTCCTGGTCCGGGCACTCTGCTCGCCTGGGCGGCCGTCGAGCTCTTCTCAGAAGCGGTGCTGGTGCTCAATCGGATCGTGCGTGCACCAGCGTGAAGGTCGAAGTGAGCCACTCGGCGATGGCGTTTGCCGCGTCGGCGACGTGGTTCCGCAGTCCGTGGTCCCCTCGCTCTAGCCACACGTGGGTGACCGCGCCCGGGATGGCTGCCGTCGCCTCCTCGAGCTCGGACGGGTTGGCGAAGGCGTCGCGGGTCCCTGACACGAAGAGACAGGGAACCTCGATCGCTGGGAAGTGGCTCGTGCGGAGCTGCCCGGGACGTCCGGGAGGGTGGAGCGGGTAGCTCACAAGAGCGAGGCCTGCGGCGGGCAGACCCTCTGCGACCACCTGGGAGCAGATCCGTCCGCCCATGGACCTGCCTCCGAGGACGAGGTGGCAAGCGCCCGTCCCCAGACGCTCTGCAAGCGCGTCCGCACGCTCGCGGACGCTCGCTTCAAGAACGGCGGGGGCGTCCGGACGTCGGCGGCCCGCCAGTCGATAGGGAAAGTCCATCCGATCGACCGCGACCCCGGTCCTCGCGACCGTTTCGGCGAGTGACACGAAGGCTGGGTTGTCTGCGGCGCCACCCGCCCCGGGGGCGAGAAGGACGCCCGCGACGCGTGCATGCGCTCTCGGTTCGCCCCGCGGACGCCCACCAGCCACCGCGGTGACCGTAGCGAGCGGGACCCGGCGGCGCACTTCGACTTGCGAGCCAACATCTTGCAGCAGTAGCGTTATGAGTGATCGCTGGTCCGGGTTGTGCCCCGGAGGGGGCTCAGCGGGCGGAGCAGGGCCTAGGGATGGGAAGGGGATGGACCAGTGAGAAGACGTTTCTTCGCGCCCGCGCGCGTCTTTGCGGCAGTCGGGCTTTCAATTGTTGCGACCGTTCTCGCAGCCGGTCTGCTCGCGGGATCGACGCCCGC
>JAJYYT010000546.1 GCA_021800645.1 Actinomycetes bacterium | reverse complement strand
GCCCGGCGGTCAGGGTGTGAAGCCGAGGGCGTGCGCAGCCGCGCCCACCCCGGGGCTGGAGCACACTCGCGCCGGCACCTGCCCGTCAGCTTCGCAGATGGCCGCGGTGAGGTAATTCGCCGAGGCGACGATCGCCTGGGTTGCGGGGTCCCTGGCGTCGGTCAGGCCCGAGGCGATCTCGTTCGCGCTCAGTTGCTGGAGGACGGAGGGGGAGAACTGCCCCCCTGCCACGATCGCCTTGTTGGCGACGTCGACGAACGGGACGACCCCGCCCGGCGAGCCTCCCGTGGCGTGGTCGTACTTGGCGAGCAACGCCCTCACCGTCGAGTTGGGGTGCTCCAGTGGCGCGTACGCCGTGCCCGCAGCGTTCTTCTGGTCGCCGTAGCGCTCGACGAGGGTCACGGCGAGGTACTTGGACCGGTAGCGGGTGCCGTCGAAGGTGAAGGTGGGCGTGCCCGGGAACGCCTCGTTCGAGCCGGACTGCGTGGCGTAGAGGGTGTCGCCGAAGCTGCCGAAGCGCGAAAGCGCGGCGACGAGCGCCCACCGTTGGGCAGCGCAGTACGGGCAGAACTCGTCGCCGACGAAGACCACCTCGGGCTTGCCGTCGACGGTGAGCGCAGGTTGCCCGTGGAGGAGGACCGGCGGGATCAGGGCCGCCTCGGACGACCTGACCCCGACGGCGTCGTACACGGAGGGCGGGATCTCGGTGACGGCCTTCACGACGCCAGGCGGTGCCGGCGACGGGGTGACGGCGGCCGAGGGTGTCGAGACCGCCGGGGTGCCGGTGAGCTTGATCACCACGAGCACCACCACGATCACGAGGACGAGCGCAACCGTCCCCCACGTGAGGAGCGACGTCGCGGGGCGGCGCACCGCAGCGTCGGGATCTACGGGAGGAGCCGGCGGTGCGCCGCCGGCAACGGGGTCGTTGGTCGTCATCTCCGACGATGCAGCTCGGGAACGAAGCGGCTCGGGCGAGCGCCGATCAGCCTGTCCAGTCCTGTGCCGCGCCTGTCGCGCCCCAACCGAGCATCTGGGGAACGGTGGTCACGAGCAGGACGAAGAGCAGGAACGTGACGACGTGCACCCCGGTGCACCACAGGCAGATGTTCTTGATGATCAAGAGCTCAGCGGAGACGAGGTAGAGGACGAAGCAGATGCCGAGGGCGCCCATGGCGAGCCGGAGCGCGTGGATGCGCCGGTCCGCCGAGCGCCACGCGGCCGGGAGGTTGAGCGCGCCCATCGCCGCGTAGTAGAGGAGGCCCCACAGGGCGACTGGCACGCCGAGGAAGTAGGACTGCGCGCTCGTCGTGACAGCCTCGCAGTTCACGATGCCGCTGTCGGAGCACGCGAGCTTCGCGCCCGAGAAGTGGGCCGCCGTGAGGTAGCTCGACACCCCGAAGCCGATGAGCGTGAGCGCGAACGCGGCGTAGGGGCGCCAGCGGGGAGGCTCGAGCACGGCGTTCGTGTCGGGGTCGGGCTTCTTCCAGAAGCGCACCGCACGCGCGAGGGTGCTCGGGGGCGCCTCCTGCCGGGCCCGCGCCGATCGGGACTGCATCTCTGCCCGTTCGCGC
This sequence comes from Actinomycetes bacterium, assembly GCA_021800645.1. The sequence continues at coordinate 965 of JAJYYT010000546.1, read as the reverse complement.
CGCGTGATGCGGGTGGGCGGCCTCGTGGGCCTGGATCTCGTAGGGGTGGTGCTCACGTCGTGCTCATGGTCGTGCTCACATGCTCGGGGTCGTCGTCATGTGCTCACAGCTTCAGCGCCTTCGCGGCGTCCTTCACCCCGGGGCTCGAGCACACCGCGCCGGGCTTCCCTCCGTCGATGTTGCAGATGGCAGCGGACATGTAGTTGGAGGTGCCGAGGATCAGCTTGGTGATCGGGCTCTTGGGGTTCTTGAGCGACGCCGCGATGGCTGCCCGCGAGAGCCCCTGCAGCGGGTTGGGGTTGTAGCTCGCCCCCGCGAAGAAGACCTTGTTCCCGATGTCGGTGAACGGGATCGTGCCGGATCGTGTTGTGCCCGACGTGTCGTACTTCTGCATGATCGCGAGCTCGGCCTTGGTGGGCCTCGTGAGGACCGGGTGCCTGCCTGTCGCCTTGTCCTGACCGTAGAGCTCCAGAAGATCCGCACTGAGGTACGGGCTCGTGTATTTCGCGCTGCGGAAGGTGAACGTCTGGGTACGCGGATAGACGTCGACAGGCGAGGACTGCATGGTCTTGAGCCCGGTGAAGGAGCCGAAGCGCGACAGCGAGGTGATGATCGCCCAGCGTTCCGCCGCGCAGTAGGGGCAGAACTCTCCGAGAACCGAGAACATGGCGGGTTTGCCGTTGATCTTGAGCAACTTCTGCCCGCTTGTGACCCGGGGCGGGCTGATCGCGCCTGCGATGCCGGTACCGACCGCGTTGTACGAGGCGGTGGGGACGTGGGTGATCTCGTGCAGCACGGTCGCCGGGACCGGCGTCGAGTGGTACGTGATCCCCTTCGTTGTCTTCGAGGAGGTCTGGCTGACCGCGACGATCACGCCCACGATGATGACGACGAGCGCGATCGCACCCCAGATGAAGATGTTCTGGCGGGAGCGCGCCGGGCGCACCGGCCGGCGCGCCGGCGGG
>JAJYYT010000545.1 GCA_021800645.1 Actinomycetes bacterium | reverse complement strand
CTACGCCACGCCCCCCACGATCCCGCCTGGCCCGATCGCGACCGGTTCGTGCTCTCGGCCGGCCATGGCAGCATGCTGCTCTACTCGCTCCTCTACCTGACGGGCTACGACCTCTCTCTCGAGGAGATCCGGCGCTTCCGCCAGCTCGGTTCGCGCACGCCGGGTCACCCCGAGTACGGCCTGACACCCGGCGTCGAAGCGACCACCGGACCGCTCGGTCAAGGGTTCGCCAACGCCGTCGGCATGGCGATCGCCGAGACCCACCTGGCGGCGGAGTTCAACCGTCCCGACCACACCATCATCGATCACTGGACGTACATGATCTGCAGCGACGGCGACATGCAGGAGGGCATCGCCTCGGAGGCCGCCAGCCTCGCCGGCCACCTGCGACTGGGCAAGCTCGTCGCGCTCTACGACGACAACCACGTCCAGCTCGATGGCCCGACCGAGTGGGCATTCAGCGAGGACGTGCTCGAACGGTTCGACGCGTACGGCTGGGACACGCGACGCGTGGCCGACGGCAACGATACCGAGGCGATTGCCGCCGCGATCGAAGCGGCGCGTCGCGACCCCCGGCCCAGTCTGATCGCCGTCCGCACCCACCTCGGATACGGCTCGCCGCACCGCCAGGACACGTCCAAGGCACACGGCCAGGCCCTCGGCGAGGACGAGGTACGGCTGACGAAGGAAGCGTACGGTTGGGACCCCGACCGCCACTTCTACGTCCCCGACGACGCGCTACGCATCTTCCGGGAGGCCGTGGCGCGCGGCGAGGAATGGGTCCGCGAATGGCAGGCGCGGCTCGACGCCTACCGGCGTGCCTTCCCGCGCGAAGCTGCGGAGCTCGAACGACGCCTCGCACGCCGCCTGCCGGAGGGCTGGGATCGCGCGCTCCCCTCCTTCGGGGCCGACCAGGCACAAGCGACCCGCCAGGCGTCGGCGACCACGATCCAGTCGCTCGCGCAGGCCGTCCCCGAGCTCTTCGGCGGCGCAGCGGACCTTTCGGAGAGCAACCTGACCGACATCCGGGCTGGCGGGCAATTCGGAGCGGGCGACCGCGCGGCCCGCAACATCCGGTTCGGCGTGCGGGAGCATGCTATGGGCGGCATCGCCAACGGGATCGCCTACCACGGCGGCTGCCTGCCCTACGTCGGCACCTTCCTCACCTTCAGCGACTACATGCGGGGCAGCGTCCGTCTTGCCGCGCTGAGCCGTCTGCACGTGATCTACGTGTGGACCCACGACTCGATCGGGCTGGGCGAGGACGGGCCCACCCACGAGCCGGTCGAGCATGTCGCGACGCTGCGGGCCATGCCGAACCTTTGGCTGATGCGCCCCGGCGATGCGAACGAGACCGTCGCCGCCTGGCGCGCGGCCGTGGCCCGCACGGACGGCCCCGTGGCCCTGGCCCTCAGCCGCCAGAAGCTGCCCGTGCTCGACGGGACCCGCGAGCACGCGGCGGCGGGGGTGGCCCGCGGCGGCTACGTACTCGCCGAGGCGGTCGGGACGGACGGCGTCGCCACGCAGCCCCGCCTCATCCTGCTCGCCACCGGCTCGGAGCTGCAGCTCGCGGTTGAGGCCCGTGCACAGCTCCAGCGCGAGGGAGTGCCCACGCGCGTCGTCTCGCTGCCGTGCTGGGAGCTCTTCGAGGCGCAGCCGGCGACGTACCGCGAGGAGGTCCTCCCGCCCGCGGTGACCGCGCGCGTCAGCATCGAGGCGGGCGTGTCGTTCGGCTGGGATCGCTGGGTGGGGCCGCAGGGCGCGATGATCGCGGTCGAGGGTTTCGGCCTCTCGGCACCCGGGCCCCAGGTGATGGAGGCGTTTGGGATCTCCACCGAGCACCTCGTGCGGGTCGCGCGGGACGTCCTGGCCGGACGCGTCCGCGGCGTGATCGCGTCCCAGCCGGCCGGCCTCGCGCCGCATGTCGCGGCACGCTGAGGGCGGCACCCGTGCCGTCCCAAGGAGGAACACGATGACCGGCAGGCTCTCCGTCGCGGGCTTCTCGTTGCCTACTCCGTTGCGGGACCCGGTGGACCTCGCGTTGGAACGTGCGCTGGCCGAACACTGGGTCGAACGGGTCTGGAGCAAGGATGCCACGCTCTGGTCGACCGACGAGCCCGTCCAGGCGTCGATCCGGCAGCGCCTGGGGTGGCTGCACGTTCCAGAGGCATTTCTCGAGGACGTCGACGAGCTACGTGCGTTCGCGGAGGGCGTGCGCGAACAGGGCTTCACGCAGGCGGTGCTGTGCGGCATGGGCGGCAGTTCGTTGGCGCCCGAGGTCCTCGCCGCAACCTACGGCCTGGCGCCCGGTGCGGGGATGCCGCTGCACGTGCTCGACTCGACCGACCCCGACGCGGTCCGCTGGACCCAGGAGACGTTCGATCCGGCCACCACGCTCTACCTCATCTCGACCAAGTCCGGCACCACGACCGAGACCCTGAGCTTCCTGGCGTCGTTCTGGGACCAGGAGACCCACGGGCGGGGGATCCCCTGGCCGCAGCTGCACTTCGCGGCGATCACCGATCCCGGCAAGAACATGGAGTC
>JAJYYT010000544.1 GCA_021800645.1 Actinomycetes bacterium | reverse complement strand
GAAGCCGCGACGGGACCTTTGCGGGCTCAGCGCGCGTGCGAGGCTGGATCGGTGGGCGAGCCGGATCTCGAAGAGGCGCTCCGTGACGCGCGCAGAGGGGACGAATGGGCGATCACGCTCCTGGTCCGATCGATCCAGCCCGGCCTGCTCCGCTACCTCCAGCGCAAGGCACCGGGTGCAGCCGAGGACCTTGCGTCGGAGACGTGGCTCGCCGCTGCACAGCAGCTCGCGCACTTCGAGGGCTCGTTCGCGGCCTTCAGGGCGCTCGTCTTCACGATCGCAAGGCGTCGAGCCGTCGATCATTACCGCCGACTCGGTCGCCACCTCGTCGAGGTGCCGCTCGACGAGGTGCCGCTCGACGAGGCGGAAGGCAAGGGTGCGCCCGTTTTGGATGCAGCGGAGATCGCCGTCGAGAGGCTGTCGAGCCGAGAGGCGATCGACGCCCTCGTCCGAGCGCTGCCACCGGCTCAAGCCGAGGTCGTCTTGCTCCGGGTGGTCGCGGACCTGAGCGTCGACGAGGTCGCCCAAGTCCTGGGACGCAGTCCCGGTGCCGTCCGCATCCTCCAACATCGCGCGCTTCGCAAGCTGGAGCGGCAGCTCGGCATGAAGACCGTAACGCGCTGACCTTGGCCGGCGATGAAGGAGGTGAGATATGAGACGATCCCCCTTCTCCGACGACGATCGGGTCTTCTCGGGAGATCTCGACCCCGCCGACGCTCCCCCTGAGCTCGCTGGCGTCGCCAGGTTGGTCAGAGCCGCCCGGGTCGTGGAGCCGACGCACAGCCTCCTGGCCAAAGAGGAGCTCCTCGTCAGCCAGATCGCAGAGGTCGTCCGAGGCTCTCGCCGCATCGACGCCGCTCGCGGCGATCGGCACCACCTGCTCGGGCGGATGCTGTCTGCCAAGGTCGTCGGAGTTGGCATTGCGGTGCTCCTCTGCGGTGGCGTCGCGGCCGCCGGGACCGGCGCCCTTCCCCACCCGGTGCAAGCAGCCGTGTCGCAGGGCCTCGCGCACATCGGGATCTCGGTCCCCGATCCCGGGGCACACCCACGTTCGGTGCAGCCGCCTGCTCACGGTTCGACGACCCGAACCGCCGGCACCACCCCGGCCCCGGCCCACGCGCCCGCAAGAGCCACCACGCGTCCGGCCACCGGCATCGCCGGCACGGCCCCGGCCCCGGCCCACGCGCCCGCAAGAGCCACCACGCGTCCGGCCACCGGCATCGCCGGCACCACCCCGGCCCCGGCCCACGCGCCCGCAAGAGCCTCCACCGCGACCCACCACGGCCTGTGCATCGCATACGCAAGGGCAGCCAACACGAAGACACGAGCGAACGCGCTGTCGCAGCTCACCGCTGCCGCTCATCGCAGCGGCCAGACCGTTGCTCAGTACTGTGCCGGCGCGACGTCGCCATCGACGACGGTGCCAGCCAATGCTGGCCCGGCGCACCGTCCGACCACGGCATCCGTCCCGCGTTCGGATCATCCTGGCAGGGCGACGAGCCGCGCACCTTCGGGTCCTCTCACTCCGCATGCTTCGCCGAGCACGAACCCGGGTCGGAATTCAGCTACCCACCGAACGACACGCCCGACCCCCCCTGAGACTTCGAAGCACAGCACCGCGCGGACGGTGGTGCCGGCGCCCTCGCGTGGCAAGGGCTCGGCGGCCGGCACCACGACACGCAACCACGACAGCAATCCCGGCACCCGCACCCGCACGCGCACGCGCTCTGGCAACGGCACCTCCAACACCTCGGTCGAGCAGCCGATGCACGGTCAGGGTGGCGGCTCGGCGACTCCAGCCGCCGGGACGTCGGAGCACCGGACCACACCGTCGATGGTGCCGACGCCCTCGGGCAGCAAGGGCTCGGGCGGCTCGACCACAACGCGCGTCGGCAGCAGCCGCACAAGCGGCGCCACGACCACCACGGCGACCAGCCCCGGCAGCACAGCGGCGCCGGTCGCGCAGCCGGCGCACGGTCGGGGCCGCAGCTCCTCGGCGAGCGTCGTCGAGACGGGTGCCTCTTCTGTCGGGACAACCCCCCGGGCCTCTCCGAGAGCTTGATCATAGGAAAGCGAGCCGACACGCACGCACGGGACCAGCAACCAAAGACCAGACATCACCAGAGAAAGCACCGGAACGTCACTCAGAGAAAGGACACTTTCACAATGCGCAAATTCCAGTTCCTCGTCGCAGCCGTCATGGCAGCAGCGTTGATCGGCGTCCCCTCTGCTGCCGCAGTCGCCGCCAAGCCGCCACATCCGACGACTCCGGCATCGGCGAACGCATCGGCGAACGCCCGAGGAGCCGATACGGCGAGCTCCGCCGACCCGACCGTGGCACCCACGGTGATGTTCGTCCTGCGCGGGACGCTCGGTGCGTACATCCCGGCAACCTCCACCACGAACGGCTCGATCTCCATCACCGTCGGCAGCTCGAACTTCGAGCGGACGGCGCTGAAGGGCCTGACGCTCACGTTCGCCACGAGCCCGGAGACGATCGTCGTGCTGCACGAAGACAAGCCGATCACGCTTGGCGACCGCGGCGTCGTCA
>JAJYYT010000543.1 GCA_021800645.1 Actinomycetes bacterium | reverse complement strand
CTGTACTCGTCGGGCACCACCGGGCCTCCCAAGCCGATCGTGCACACCCACGGCGGCATCGTGGTCGAGCACCTGAAGAACCACGCGCTCAGCTGGGACCTCCGGCCCGGCGACCGCATGCTCTGGTTCAGCACGACGTCGTGGATGATGTGGAACGCGCTCGTCTCGGCGCTGCTCTGCGGCGCCTCGATCGTCCAGCTCGACGGGAGCCCCGTGCACCCGGACCTGCGCTTCCAGTGGCAGCTCGCAGAGGAGACCGAGGCCACGTTCTTCGGCGTCAGCACCGCCTACCTCATGGCCTGCAGGCGGGAGGGGATCCGCCCGGCCTCAGAGCTCGACTTGAAGCTGCGCCAGGTGGGCTGTGCGGGATCTCCTCTGCCGGTCGACGGGTTCGTCTACGCCTGCGAGGAGCTCGGCCCGGACTGTGTGCTGAACGTCGGGAGCGGGGGGACCGACCTGTGCTCGGGGATCGTCCAGGGCAATCCGCTGCTCCCCGTGTACGCAGGCGAGATCTCCGGCCGTTGTCTCGGGGTGGCCGCCTACGCCTTCGACGTCGAGGGCCGGCCGGTCACCGACGAGATGGGCGAGCTCGTGATCACCCGGCCCCTTCCTTCGATGCCGCTCGGCTTCTGGAACGACCCGGACGGCGCTCGCTACGAGGCGGCGTACTTCGATCGGTACCCCGGGGTCTGGCGGCAGGGCGACTGGATCTGCTTCCGGCCGCGGGGAAGCTCGATCGTGAGCGGCCGGTCGGACGCCACGTTGAACAGGGGCGGCGTGCGCCTCGGGACCAGCGAGTTCTATGCGGTGCTCGGCGAATTCGACGAGATCGAAGACTCCCTCGTCGTCCACCTGGAAGACGACGAGGGGGGTCCGGGCGAGCTCGTGCTCTTCGTCCGCCTCGCCGCCGCCGGTGCCGGCGGGAGCGGGACCGGCGCCGGAGGCGCGGCACTGAGCGAGGAGCTGCGCGACGCGATCGTCGGCGCGTTGCGCGAGCAGCTGTCTCCTCGCCACGTCCCCGACAGCATCGTCGTGGTTCCTGCGATCCCCTACACCCTGACGGGCAAGAAGCTCGAGGTCCCCGTGAAGCGGATCCTCCAGGGGTTCGAGCTCGGGCGGGCTGCGAGCGTCGACGCCCTCGCCGATCCCGACGCGCTCTGCTGCTACGTCGAGCTCGCCGCGGCGCGCACCGGGAGGAAGCGGTGAGTAGGGTCTCGCCGTCGGGGCCGGTCGGACGAATTGCGAATCGGAGGCGAGGGCGAATTGGGGGCAAAGGTGCGCGACCCGAGTGAGCCGAGCCGGCGGAGTCGCCGGTCGATGCAATGTCCGGGCGAGCGCGCCGGGGCAGAGGAGCGCGGCGTCGCCGGCGAGCGCGCCGGGGCAGAGGAGGAGGACGTGATCGTCGGCGAGCTTCTCGTCGAGGTCGTCTCCATCGACGGCATGTGCGGCGTCTATTGAGCGGATCGAGCGGGGCCGCGCAGGCCGGGGCGCGCCCGGTGCTGCAGGACGCGTGGGCGCTCAGCCCGAGCGTCTCGCTTCGCGCGGAGCCGTTCGGGGCGACCGCGTACGACTTCTCGACCCGCCAGCTGTCCTTCCTCGAGCACCCGAGGCTCGCCGAGCTCGTCCGCCGCCTCGGCCATCACCCCTCCGCCCTCCAGGCGTGCAGGGCGTTGGGGATCGAGGGCTCCGAGCTGTCCAGGTTCGGCGAGGCGCTCCGCCTGCTGGCAGAGACCGGGGTGCTCGTGCGCCAGGGCGCGGCCGCGCCTGGCGACGAGCCGAAGCCGGCGCTTCGGGTGAGCGGCGACGCAAGGAGCCCTGCAGCCGCCCGAAGGAGGTCGGCGGCTGCTGGGCGGCCTCTCACCGAAAGGCTCGAGCGCGGGCTCCCAGCACCGATCTGCCTCACGTGGGAGCTCACCTACGCGTGCAACCTGGCGTGCGTCCACTGCCTCTCCAGCTCGGGCAGGCGTGATCCCGACGAGCTGTCCACCCGGGAGTGCGAGGCGCTGATCGACGAGCTGTGCGAGCTGGGGGTCTTCTACGTGAACATCGGCGGAGGCGAGCCGACGATCCGGCGCGACTTCTGGCACCTGGTCGAGTACGCGACCGCACATCGGGTGGGCGTGAAGTTCTCGACCAACGGCACGCGGATCACTGCCGCGGCGGCGGAGCGGCTCGCGGCGAGCGACGCCGTGGACGTCCAGCTCTCCCTCGACGGCGCGACGGCCGAGGTGAACGACGCCGTGCGCGGCGCGGGCAGCTACGCGACCGTGAGGCGGGCGATGGCGCACCTCGCCGAGGCGGGGGTGGCAGGGTTCAAGCTGTCGGTCGTCGTCACCCGGGACAACGTCGGCCAACTCGACGACTTCGAAGCCCTCGCGTCCGAACACGGCGCGAAGCTGCGCCTGACGCGCCTTCGCCCCTCGGGTCGCGGGGCCGCCGTGTGGGAGCGCCTGCGTCCGAAGCCCGAGCAGCAGCACCTCCTCTACGAGTGGCTGCGTGCCCGGGGAGACGAGGTCCTGACCGGCGACTCCTTCTTCCACCTCGGCGCCTA
>JAJYYT010000542.1 GCA_021800645.1 Actinomycetes bacterium | reverse complement strand
CTGGCTCGCCGGGATTCGGGCGACCACCTGCTGCCCCGGCGCCGGCACCGACGGTCGTCTCGACGAGGAGGTCCACGGCCGAGACCGAGCAGTCGACTCCCCAGGCTTCGGTGAACAGCCACTCGTCCTCGGGGAGGTTCGCCAGCGCGACCACGCGCGGGACGCCGAAGCGCTTCTTCGCGAGGTAGGAGACGAGCAGGTTGTCGGCGTCGGATCGCGTGCGGCAGAAGAGGAACTAGGGGTGGCCAGCAGGTACGTGAGAAAGGTGATGAGTGACGCCACCATGAGGACGACGGCGAACATGTTCGTGAACTGGGTGGCGAGCTCGGAGGCGACGGAGCGACGTCCTGCCTGCGGAAGAGCGTTCGGACCGACACTCTGGAGGCGGTCGCGGGCCTCGGTTCGCGTGAGCCCCCGAGGCGACGAGCCGAGACGCTCGTAGAGAGCCTGCTGTTCGAGGGAAGGTATCGCCTCGGTGAGATCGGCCTCGGGCGGGGTGAGCCGGGGGGAGCGGACCCGATCGGCCTCCGCGACGCGACAAGACGCTCTCCCACGAGTAAACGGTGCCGTCCGGGGCGCCTTTGGGCTGGGGGAGAAGGTCCCGATCGTGCCCTCCAGCAGTTTCCATCAGCGCTGACGCAGCTCCCGATGGAGGGTCTTGCCGGCGGCGTTGCGCGGCAGCGACTCGACCACCACGACGTCACGGGGAACCTTGAAGTTCGCGAGGCGGCTCCGCACGTGGCGCCTCAGGTCGTCCGGATCCGGTCGCGCCGTGCCGCGCGGTACGACGAAGGCGCGGAGTCGCTCCCCGAAGAGATCGTCGGGGACGCCGACGACCGCCGCCTCGCGCACGGCCGGGTGGCTCGCGAGCGCCTCTTCCACCTCTCTCGGGTACACGTTCTCTCCACCCGAGACGATCATGTCGTCCTCCCGCCCGTCCACATGGAGAAGACCGTCTTCGGTGAGATGCCCGAGGTCGCCTGTGATCACGAATCCCGCCGGCGCGCCTGCGGCGACGGGCGAGGGCCGCAGGGACATGACGTTTCGCACAGCGATCCGGCCGGTCGCGCCAGGCTGTACCTCACCTCCCACGGGGTCGACGACCCGGAGCGACGTTCCATGAGGCGCCCGCCCCGCGGTGGCCGGGTCGCGCCGGAGCTCCGCCGGCGTGGCTATCGACGCGTAGGCCGCCTCTGTCGAGCCGTAGAGGTTGTAGAGGACGTCACCGAAGAGGTCCATGAAACGGACGGCGAGGTTGCCGTGGAGCGCCGATCCGCTCGAGACGACAACCTCGAGCGAGGAGATGTCGTAACGCCGCCTGACCCTCGTCCTGAGCTCGACCATGCGCTCGAGCATCGTCGGGACTGCGATGAGGACGCGCACTCTCTGCGAGGCGATCGTCGCGAGCGTCTCTTCCGGGTCGAAGCGTTCCCGCAGCACGACCGTCGACGACATGGCGAGCGCGACTCCCAGATTGCCGAATCCCCAGGCATGGAAGAGCGGCGAGGCGATGAGGGTCGTGTCCCGCGTCTTGAGCGGTATGCGGGAGAGGAGGGCGACGAGCGGCTCGACGCTGTGCGGAGCATGCCTGCCGGCGCCGCGCGCCCGACCGGTCGTGCCGGACGTGAGCAGCACGAAACGGCTCCGTGCCCGGGGCGACAATGCCGTGAAGGGCGCCAGGAGCAGCGACTGCGGCGAGGGGAGGGCGGAAGAGCCATGCGCCCGCGGCGGCCGCGCAGCGCGCATCTCCTCTCCCGGTCTCTCGACTTGTACACGCCCGACACCCGCCGGTACCGCTTCGAGCAAGGAGTCGAGCTCTTCGTCGTGCACGACGAGCACGACGCCGAGATCCTCGACGGCTGCGGCAGTCTCGGCCGGTGAAGACGCCGTGTTCAGCAGCACGACGTCGGCACCGACTGCCGAGAGCGCCGCGACCGTGAGGACTTGCCCGGCGTGGTTGCGGCAGAGAAGGCCGACACTGTGCCCCCTCCTCGCCCCGGCATCTCTCAGCCGGGCGCTGAGGGCGCACACGAGGGCGTCGGCCTCCCTGAAGCTGAGCGACGTCCGCGAGTCGGCGAGAGCGATCGCTCCCGGATACCGGGCCGCACCGTAGGAGTAGGCGGCCGCCGGGGAGATGCCGAAGCGCAGGAAGGCGAGGGCCGTTCGTCCGACGATGTCGGGGCGCATGGGCCGGAGAAGGCCGGCTCGGGCGAGGACGGCCGGTCCGGTCACCGCGCCTGCGGCAGCCGCCCCGAGGCGGCGGAGGGTGGCGTCTGCAGGCACCGGTTCAGTCTTGCCGGGTGGAGGCCGCCGCCCGGCCGCGATGGCGTTCGGTTCCCTCGAGCGAGCGTCCTCGGAGCACGGTCCCGAGTCTGCCTCGACGACGACGGGGCGTGGTCCGGCTGGCAGGGTCGCGGCCGTCTGCGCAAAGCGCAGACTTCGCGAGAGCCGCCTCTGCCGGGAGGACACTCAAAGTGGGCAGGTGAATTCGCGGCGCCGTCGTCGCGTCGGGCGGCGGGCCGGTTCGCCGTCAGCCGGCCGTCGAGCTCGAGCAA
>JAJYYT010000541.1 GCA_021800645.1 Actinomycetes bacterium | reverse complement strand
CCTGTTGGAGCCCGCCGGGTGTGTCGTCACCGCCCTCCACCGTGTCGGCTTCTCCGCCGGCATGAGCGTTTTCGTCTATGGGCTGGGACCGGTCGGCCTCCTTTACACCCGGCTCGCGCGCGCTCTCGGGGCGAGTTGGGTAGGCGGAGCGGATCTCTCCGCCCGACGCCGAACCGCGGCCGAAGCGGCCGGGATCGGTGTCGCCGTGGATCCGCGGAATCCGGCGAGCGCCATTTCGTCGGTGGCGAGCGCCACGGAGCAGCGAGGCGTCGACCTGGCGGTCGTTGCCACCGGGGCTCCGGCCGCCCTCCGAGGCGCCCTCGATCTCGTCCGTCGCGCGGGCACCGTAAACCTGTTCGGGCTCCCGGCGAAGGGAAGCCGCCTCGAGTACGACCTTCAGCAGCTCTACCTTCGCGGGATCCGGATCATTCCCACCTATGCGACGTCGGAAGCCGATATCCGCGAAGTCCACGCGCTCGTCGCCGCGGATCGCCTGAAGCTCGCCGACCTCGTCTCCGACCGGTTCCCGCTGGACGACATCGCTCTTGCCTTCGACCGGGCTCGGGACCCCGAAGCATCGGTCAAGGTCGTGGTGACCGGACCCGCGTACTAGCACGGCCCGGTGGGACGGGCGATCTACACCGACGCCCGCGCGCCGACGACCCGATCGACCAGCGTCGTGCCGGCGCCGACCGTCGCCCCCGGTCCCACGATCGAGCGCGTGATCGTCGCGCCCCGGCCCACATCGACGTTCTCCAAGAGGATCGAATCGGCGATGCGCGCGCCCTCTTCGATCCGGACATTGGCTCCGACCGTCACGTAATCGTCGAACTCGGCGCCAACCACGCGGGCCGAGGGAGCGCAGCAGACGCGCGCGCTGCCCCGCGCGCCGTCCGGCCGGCCCGGAGCCTCGGCCCGGCCAGCGTCGAAGAGCAGTCGCTGCGCGTGCAACAGCCGTGCCGGAGTCCCGGCGTCTTCCCAGAGGCCGGTCAGCCGGTAGCCGTAGACCCCCCGGTCGAGGATCTGGGGCAAGATCTCCTGCTCGAAGCTCAGCGACCGACCGGCCGGGATCGCGTCGAGGACCGACCGGCTCCAGACCGCCAGGCCCGCGTTCGCCCAGCGGGACGGAGCCGCCGCCGGCTCCGGCTTCTCGACGAACCGAACGATCCGTTCCCCGTCGAGCGCCGCAACCCCGTACGGCCGGGTGTCCTCGACCTCGACCAGGCCCATCACCCCGAAGGCGCGATATCGGGCGTGCCAGGCCCTCAGCTCCTCCAGGGCCGCTTGCGCGACGACGTCCGTGTTCAAAAGATAGAATGGATCCGACAATCCTTCGCCGGCGAACCGCATCGCGCCCCCGCTGCCGAGCGGGGAGCTCTCCACGACCGAGCGAACGGGGATGGGGGGGGGATGCGCCCGGACGTACGCCATGATGTCCTGAGCCCGGTACCCCATCGCGAGGACGGCCTCCTCCGTATCGTGCGGAAGGAGGTCGAAGACATGCGAGAGGACAGGCTTCCCTGCAATCGGGATCAGCTGTTTCGGGACGGTTTCGGTAAGGGGGCGGAGCCGGGTCCCTAATCCGCCGATGAGCAGGAGCGCCTTCATACCGACCGGGGTTGTCAAACGATTCTCCCGAATAACCGTTCGTCCGCGGGGAGGGCAGGTCAACCCCGCTCTACCTGCGGGTCTTAGCCCGGTCGCCGGTAGGTGGGAAGGGCCCCCATGTCATCCGTAACCACCGACGCGCCCGCGCCGGGGCCTGACGGGCTCTGTGCGGTGGAAGTGGAACGTCGGCGCGCCCGAGCCGGCTGGAACGAGATTGCGGAGCGACCGCCGAGACCGCTCGTCAACTTCCTTCGGACGCTCTGGGGAGCCGTCCCATGGACGATCGAGGCAACGCTCGTGCTCGAACTCGTTCTCAGCCAGTGGGCGGAGGCGGGGATCCTCGCCGGGCTCCTGGTGCTCAACTCGACGCTGCAAACCGTGCAGCAGGGACGGGCGCGCGCGGCGGTCGATCTGTTGCGTGCGAAGCTCCAGGTCGTTGCCCGCGTCCGTCGAGACGGCGCGTGGCATCTTTGCCCGGCGCGGGAGCTGGTTCCGGGCGATCGCGTACACGTCCGGATGGGCGATATCGTTCCCGCGGACGCGCGCGTGGAAAGCGGCTCCCTCGAGATCGATCAGTCGATGCTGACCGGCGAGTCGACGAGCGTGACGCGGGGCCCGACCGAGGCGATCTTCTCCGGAGCGACCGTGCGCAAGGGCGAGGCGACCGGCGAGGTCACGGCGATCGGCACGGCCACGTACTTCGGCCGAACGGCCGAGCTCGTGCGAAAGGCCCGATCCCGCAGTCATCTCGAGGACCTGATGCTGACGGTCGTGCGCTACCTGCTCGTCCTCGATGCCGCGCTCGTCGTCCTCTTCCTGGGAGATGGGATCGCGCGCGGCGTCGATCTCCTCCTCCTCCTGCCGTTCGTCCTGATCTTGCTCATCGCGTCGGTGCCCGTCGCCCTGCCGGCGACCTTCACCGTCGCTTCCTCCCTGGAGTCGCATCGGC
>JAJYYT010000540.1 GCA_021800645.1 Actinomycetes bacterium | reverse complement strand
CGAGCATCTCGCGCATGCCCATGACGTGCTCACCGTCCCGTGCCCGCATGCCGCTGCGCAACAGCCGCCGCAGCGCCGCGTCGAGGTCGCCTCCCGAGAGCAGCTCGTCGGTCAGCTCGCCCAGCAGCGCGTCCGGGTCGACGTTGGGCTCCTCCTGGGACCCGTCCCACGCGGAGTAGGCGTAGCGGACGGTCAACTCAACGCCTGGAGCGGTAGAGCGCGCGGCTGCCCGCGGCGTCCTTGTTCAGCCGCTTGGTCAGGTGGAGACCTTCGAGCACGAACTCGACCGCTGACGCGAGCGCAGCGGGCGACTCGCCGGGGCCGGCGAGCGCACGTGCGGGCGCCTCGATCGCGGGCACCTCGCGCAGGGCCGCGAGGTAGGCGGCCGCGGGGAGGTCGTCGCCGGTGTGGACCACTTTGCCCGCCTCGAAGTCTGCGACGACGCCGGCGGGGTCCTGGAGGACCACCCGGCGGCGGAAGACGGCCAGCACCGCCGCCGCGACCAGCTGCGCGACGAGCTCCTCTTCGCGTCCCTCCTCGAGCGTCTCGACCTCGACCTTGCCCTGGGTCGAGCTCACGAGCGCCGCGAGGTCGCTCACCCGCGGGACCGCCTCGGGCTCACCGGTGCGGAGCGCCCGGCGACGCGCGTTCGCGACGAGGGTCTCGAAGTTGGCGATGCTGAGGCGGACCGACACGCCGCTGCGCTGGTTCAGGTGCGGGTGACGTCGTGCAAGCTGGCTGATCTCGCCCACGACCTCTTCGAGGTACGCGGGGACGGCGACCGGGACCCCGTCGGGGGGGATGCATGCCTCGGCCCGGACGACGGCGACCTCGGTCGCCGCGTCGCGCGGGTAGTGGGTGCGGATCTGGGCGCCGAAACGATCCTTCAGCGGCGTGATGATCCGGCCCCGGTTCGTGTAGTCCTCGGGGTTCGCAGTCGCCACGAGCAGGACGTCGAGCGGGAGGCGCACGCGGTGCCCGCGGATCTGGACGTCGCGCTCCTCGAGCACGTTGAGGAGGCCCACTTGGATCCGCTCGGCGAGGTCCGGCAGTTCGTTGATGGCGAAGATCCCGCGGTTGACCCGGGGGACGAGACCGTAATGGAGCGTCAGCTCGTCCGAGAGGTACCGGCCCTCGGCAACCTTGATCGGGTCGACCTCGCCGATCAGGTCGGCGATCGAGGTGTCCGGCGTCGCCAGCTTCTCGCCGTACCGCTCGGAGCGGTGCACCCAGTCCACCGGGGTGTCGTCTCCTTCGTCCGCGAGCCGCAGCCGCGCGTAGCGCGAGATCGGCTGGAACGGGTCGTCGTTCACCTCGGAGCCCGCCACGACGGGCATCCACTCGTCCAGCAGTGTCACGAGCGCCCGGACGAGCCGCGTCTTCGCCTGGCCGCGCTCGCCGAGCAGGATCATGTCGTGGCCGGCGAGGAGCGCGTTCTCGAGCTGGGGGACGACGGTGTCGTCGAAGCCGAGCAGCCCCTCGACGACCGGCCGCCCCGCGGCGATGCGCGCGGCCGCGTTCCGGCGCAGCTCGTCGGCGACTCGGGTCGGGTGCCAGCCGGACTCGCGCAGCTCGCCGACCGTGCGCGCCAGCTCCGGTCGAGCGCCGGGGGGACCGGGAGCGGGGGCTGCAGGAGGCACCCCTTCGAGCCTACGCCCGGCCCCCGGCTCGCCTGTCGCGCCCTTTGCGCCGGCGGCCGGGATCGGGGGCTCTTCGGCTCCGCTGCTTGGCGAGCGAGCACCGTCGGCTGCCAGCTGGTCAAGGAGGGACCGGGAGCAATAAGGTGCCGAGCGGCGACTGTGCGAGGAGGGTGCGCGTGACGACGATCGAGGAGGCGACGATCACCCCCGTGGCCATCAAGGGCGCGAGGGGCGGTCCCGACGTGACCACGCTCCGGCGGGACCGCTGGTGGGTGCAGCCGCTCGTGACCGTGGCGATCCTGACCGCCTTCGTCGTCTACGCGACCTGGGCGGTCTTCGTGAACAAGGACTACTACGTCGGCGTCACGATGCACCGCGACCTGATCTCGCCCTTCTACTCCCCGTGCCTGACCGCCAGCTGCGTCCCCGGAAGCCATCCCGGCACGGTCATCTCGTGGTGGACGATCTCGCCCGCCCTGCTGATCCTCATCTTCCCGCTCGGGTTCCGCCTGACCTGCTACTACTACCGCAAGGCCTACTACCGCTCGTTCTGGTGGGCCCCGCCGGCCTGTGCGGTCGCCGACGCCCACGGCACCTACTCCGGCGAGTCGAAGTTCCCGCTGTTCTTCCAGAACGTCCACCGCTACTTCTTCTACGCCGGGCTGGTGTTCAACACGCTGCTGACCATCGACGCGGTCATGGCCTTCCGCCAGCCGGGCATCGGGATCGGCTTCAGCGTGGGGACGGCCGTGCTGGTCATCAACGCGACCCTGCTGTGGCTCTACTCGCTGAGCTGCCACGCCTGCCGCCACCTCTGCGGGGGCGGGGTCAAGGAGTTCTCCAAGGCCCCCATCCGCCACAAGATCTGGTCGACCCTCACCCCGCTGAACGCCCACCACATGGTGTTCGCCTGGATG
>JAJYYT010000539.1 GCA_021800645.1 Actinomycetes bacterium | reverse complement strand
CGACACCCGCGCCCGTCTGCTCGCCACCCCCTCCCTTCTGCTCGCCACCCCCGCCCGAGCCGCTCGATCCTGCGACAGCCGTCACAGGATCGCTGTCGATGTGAAGTCGGGCAGCTCGGTCGTCGTCGTCGTCGAGACCGAGCGACCCGTCAGAGACCGGACCCGACGCAGCGCCTCGCCGAAGAGGTTGGCAGCCTCTGCGCGGTCACGCGCGAAGGTCGCGAACCTGGGAGCGTTCCCGGACGGCGCGTGGTAGCAGGACTCCGCGGCGTCGTACTCGAGCCCGTAGGCACGCGCGAGCAGCTGGGTGATGGTCGTGTCGGGAGACGGCAGGTCGTCGTTGAATGTCTGCGCGCTGTTCGCCATCGCCGCGCACACCGTGCGCACGGCGGCCGGGCCCTTTCGGGCGGCGACCAGCCTCTGCACGTCGGCCCCGTCGCCTTCGAGCGTGCCGACGTCCTGGCCGAGGTGCGTGCTCGTCACCCAGCTCTTGAGCTGCTGGGCCGGCGTGCCCGACACGCCGTGACCCAGCGAGACGAAGGCGACGACCCCCAGCGCGACGACCACGAGCGCCCCGAACAGGATCCACGTCCTGCTGATCACCGGTGCCTGTCCGGCACGTCGGTCACCTCGCGACGAGCAGGTGGTAGTCGCGCCGCCCTCGCCGCAGCACGACGTAGCGGTCGTGCAGGAGGTCACCAGAGCCGAGCACCCGTCCGCCGTCCTCCACGCGCCGGTTGTTCACGTAGGCGCCTCCCTGCGAGACCACCCGGCGCGCCTCGCCCTTCGAGGCGACGAGGCCAGACGACGCCAGCGCGTCCACGAGGCTCACCTCGCCCCGCAGCAGCGCATCGCGCGCGACGCTGCTCGACGGGGCGTCCCCGACCACCTCGAGCAGGGTCGGCTCGTCGAGGGAGGCGATCGACTCGCCGAACAGCGCGCGCGACGCGCGCTCTGCCCTGCCGGTCTCGGCTTCGCCGTGGAGCAGCGTGGTCACCTCGTGCGCGAGCGCGCGCTGCGCGGCGCGCCGCTCCGGGTGCTCGGCGGTCTCGAGGTCGAGCGACTCGATGCGGTCGTGGTCCAGGAACGTGAAGTACCGGAGGTACCTGCCCACCACCGCATCCTCGGTCTGCAGGAGGAATTGGTAGAAGCGGTACGGGCTCGTGAGCGACGGGTCGAGCCACACGGCTCCCGATGCGGTCTTGCCGAACTTCGTGCCGTCGGCCTTCAGGACCAGCGGCGTGGTCATGCCGTGCGCGACCTTTCCCGATAGCTTGCGGATGAGCTCGACACCCATCGTGATGTTGCCCCACTGGTCGCTGCCTCCGACCTGCAGCTCGCAGCCGTAGTCCTCGTGGAGCCGGAGGAAGTCATAGGCCTGGAGCAGCATGTAGCTGAACTCGGTGTAGGAGATGCCCTGGTCCAAGCGCTCGAAGCGCGTGCGGACGGCCTCCTTGGCCACCATCTGGTTCACGGTGAAGTGCTTGCCAACGTCGCGCAGGAAGTCGATCACCGACAGGCGCGAGAGCCACGCGCTGTTGTCGAGCAGAAGGCCGTCCTCCACGTCGACGAACCGGGCCAGCTGGGCCCGGATACCCTCCAGGTTGGCCGCCAACGTGTCGGCGCTCAGGAGCTGGCGCTCGTCGGTCCTGCCGCCCGGGTCGCCGATCATGCCGGTCCCCCCGCCACACAGCGCGATCGGCCTGTGGCCGGCCAGCTGGAAGCGGCGCAGCGTCACGAGCTGCAGCAGGCTCCCGACGTGGAGGCTCCTGAACGACGGGTCGAAGCCGATGTAGAACGTCAGCCGCCCGCCGTCGAGCCG
Organism: Actinomycetes bacterium; assembly: GCA_021800645.1. Next base: position 737 of record JAJYYT010000539.1, on the reverse strand, counting down.
GGACCACAGCGCGTCGTCGGTCACCTGGTGCACCAGGCCGCGAAAGCGCAGATCCTCCGAGAAGCTCGGCACTCGACCAGCCTGCCATATGCGTCGTCGCGGTCACCCGCAGCGTTGCTCGCTGCCCGAAGCGAGGGCGCGCCGGGCGGGTCCGAGGAGGCCGAGCTCGCCGAGCGCGTCCCCGACCGCCGCATGCACGCGCTGGTGGACCGCCACGTTCTCCTGCCGTGAGGGCACACGCGCCCGCACCACGGTGACCCCCGAGCTCCGGGTTCCCGCCCGCACCGCCTCAACCAGCTCGCGCGGCGTGCTGACATCGGCGGTCCGGGCGCCGAGACCCGCTGCCGCCTCGAGCACGTCGGGGGCCTGGGGCGCCGCGAAGACCCGCTCGAACAGCGCGTGGTCGATCCCACCGGCCTGCGGGAGGAACTCGAAGATGCCGCCGCCGGCGTTGTCGACCACGACGATCGTGCAGCTCTGCCCCGCGGCCTCGGCGGTGCCCGCCGGCGCGACCAGAGAGGAGAGGTCGTGGAAGAACGCCAGGTCTCCCACGAGCGCGACCACGGGGCCGCAGCCGGCAGCGGCCGCGCCGAGCGACGTGGCGCACGAGCCGTCGATGCCGTTCGCGCCCCGGTTGGCGAGCACCACGGGCGGCGCCGGGCGCACGGGGGCGAACCACTCGAGGTCGCGCACCGGCATCGACGAGGAGACGACGACAGTCGCGCCCTCCGGCACCG
>JAJYYT010000538.1 GCA_021800645.1 Actinomycetes bacterium | reverse complement strand
GGTCTCTTCGTCGCGATCGGGCACGTGCCGAACACCGACCTGTTCACCGGCCAGCTCGAGCTCGACGCTGCCGGTTACCTCGTCACTCACGACGGGACGAAGACCAAGGTACCGGGCGTGTTCGCCTGTGGCGACGTCCAGGACCACGTCTACCGCCAGGCCGTCACAGCGGCCGGTTCGGGCTGCATGGCGGTCAGTGGACCTCGCTCACCGACATTTACGGCCTTGTGGGGCGAACCGTGGCGCTCGATGCCGACGAGGAGCTCGAGGGCGAGGGCCGTCACACCGGGCGATCGGCCGGTTACAAGGACGCTCGACCCCCGCTGGACTCCCCGCTGGGGCAGCACCTCCTCGAGCGGCGGCGTGACCGGCAGCAGCCGCTCGGACGCGAGCGCCGGCAGCGTTGCGATCCCCGGGAGGTCAGCCAATACAGCCACCTCTTGATTATACGAACGTCTGTTCGATAAGGTCCAGGCGCAAGAATTACCCATGACCCGAGACGCCACAGGCGCCGCAGACACCCTGATCACCGTTCGACCTGCTCTGCTCGAAGACGCCTCCGGGATCACGCTCGTGCACATCACGGCGTGGCAGGTCGCCTACCGGGGCATCTTCCCGGACCGCTTCCTCGACGATCTCTCCGCCGGCTTCGACGACCGCATGAAGCGTTGGCAGGTCATCATCACGACTCCGGAGCAGCCCGGTAGCGTCACGCTCGTTGCCGAACGGGACGGCGAGATCCTCGGCTGGCTCTCTTACGGACCGAGCCGCGACGAGGATGCTCCACCGGCGGAGGGCGAGGTCTACGGCATCTACATCCACCCTGAGCACTGGGGCAGCGGAGCCGGGCACGCACTGATGGACCAGGGGACGAAGGAACTGCGGGCTGCCGGTTACGCGGAGGCAACCCTCTGGGTGCTCGAGGACAACCCCAGGGCTCGGCGCTTCTACGCGCGCCATGGGTGGCGCGAGGATGGTGCGATCGAGGAGTTCGAGCGCGGCGGTGCGACCGCCATGGAGCTCCGCTACCGTCGCCCCCTCACCGACCGAGAAGGTCCCGCCGACCGAAAGGGTCCCGCCGACTGAAGAAGGGTCCCTCCGACTGAAGAGGGGCCCGCCGACCGGAGAGGGCAGCCGGCGGCGCCGGGCGGGGAGGATTCGGACGAGGGCCACGAGGTCCGGGCAGGAAGGACTCAGGCGAGGGCCACGAGGTCGGCGAAGTCGTCGCTCCACGTGTCTTCGACACCGTCGGGCATGAGGACCACACGGTCGGGCGAGAGCGCGTGGACGGCACCCGGGTCGTGCGTGACGAGGACGATGGCGCCCTCGTAGGTGCGCAGCGCCGAGAGGACCTCGGCCCGGCTCGCCGGGTCGAGGTTGTTCGTCGGCTCGTCGAGAAGGAGCACGTTCGCCGACGAGACGACGAGCGTCGCGAGCGCGAGCCTCGTCTTCTCTCCGCCCGACAGCGTTCCTGCCGGCTGCTCGATCATGTCGCCGCCGAAGAGGAAAGAGCCGAGGATCCGGCGGATTACGGCGTCGGTGAGGGCGGGAGGGGCTGAGTTGCGGACGTTTGTGAACACCGAGGCGGCCGAGTCGAGCATCTCGTGCTCCTGGGCGTAGTAGCCGAGGCGCAGCCCATGGCCGCGGACGACCTCGCCAGCGTCCGCTGAGTCGATGCCGGCGAGCAGGCGGAGGAGCGTCGTCTTCCCGGCGCCGTTCAGGCCGAGTACGACCACCCGGCTCCCTCGGTCGATGGCGAGGTCCAGCCCGGCGAACACTTCGAGAGAACCGAACGACTTGGTGAGACCTGTCGCCGACAGGGGCATCCGACCACAGGGCGCCGGTGCGGGGAAGCGCAGGCGAGCGACCTTCTCCCTCCTGCGGACCTCTTCGATGCCGGATTCGAGCCAGGACGCGCGGCGATCGAGGTTGTGCGCCATCCGCGCCTTCGTCGCCTTGGCGCGCATCCTGTCGGCCTGGGCTCTCAACGCCACGATCTTCTTCTCGGCGTTCTGGCGCTCCCGGCGTCGCCTGCGTTCGTCGGTGGCGACCTGCTCGAGATATGCCTTCCAGCCGACCCTGTACACGTCGAGCTCGCAGCGGGTGGTGTCGAGGTGGAACACCTTGTTGACCACTGCATCGAGCAGTTCGGCATCGTGGCTGATGACGATCAGCCCGCCCTCGTGCGAGCGGAGGAAGCTCCGCAACCACATGATCGAATCCGCGTCGAGGTGGTTGGTCGGCTCGTCGAGCACGAGAGTGGGCGCGCCGGAGAACAACGCCCGGGCGAGCTCGACACGCCTTCGCTGCCCGCCGGAAAGCGTGCCGAGGACCTGATCCATCACCCGCTCCGGCAGTCCCAGGCTGGAGGCGATGGACGCCGCCTCTGCTTCGGCAGACCAACCTCCGAGCGCCTGGAACTGCTCCTCGAGCCGGGCGTACCGCCTGAGCGCGGACTCCTTCACCGCCGGATCCTCGCGGCCCATCGCGGCGCGCGCCGCGTCGAGCTGTACGAGCACCCGGTCGAGGTGCCGAGCCCCGAGTATTCGATCTGCCGCCTT
>JAJYYT010000537.1 GCA_021800645.1 Actinomycetes bacterium | reverse complement strand
CGGGCGCGAGAGCCTCGTGCTCGGCATCGCGTCGAGAGAGCCGGCATGCACCGATCGGAGCTTCGCCTTCCCCGGGCGCCCCGCGGGCCTCGCCGTCGCTTCCGACGGGACCCTCTTCGCCTCCGACGCGACCTCGAGGACGATCTGGCGCATCGACCATGGCGGTGGACGGACGTTCGCTGTTGCACCGGCTGGCCGCGTCCCCGACGCCACCGGCACCGGGAAGCGGGTGCTCAGCCCCGCAGGCCTCGCGCTCGGACCCGATGGGACCCTCTTCGCCGCCGACGCCACCGGCCACCGGGTGTGGGCGATCTCGCCTGCCGGCGATCCGCGGATCGTCGCCGGCGGCGTCTACGGGTACCGAGACGGGCCGGGCGACGAGGCCCTCTTCCGGTACCCCACCGACGTGGCGATCGGGCCGGACGGCACCTGCTACGTCGCAGACGGCGGAAACGACCGCATCCGAACGATCTCACCCGAAGGCGTCGTCGCCACCCTTGCCGGCTCCATCTACGACTACGGCGACGGCCGGGGGCCAGACGGCCGGTTTCGCCAACCTTTGGCGCTCGACGTCGATGCCGAAGGCACCTGCTACGTCGCCGATACCGGGAACAACGCTGTCCGGCGCATCACCCCCGACGGTGAGGTCACGACCGTTGCCGGGTCACCACCGGGCGGCGCCGCCGACGGCGTCGGCGCCGAGGTGAGCCTGCGCTGGCCGACCGGCATCGCCCTCGGAGACGACGGGGAGCTCTGGGTCGCCGACTACGGCAATGGCGCGCTGCGCCGGGTCGATCCCACCGGTGCCTGCACGAGCGTCGTTCAGCTGTCGGGCCGGCGCTATCCCATCGCCGTGGCGCACGCACCCGACGGCGAGGTGATCGTCGCGGCCGAGGTGCTCGACGACGAGCACCGCCCCCAGACGTGGCTGATCTCGGTGCGGGCACGACGGTGAGCGTGGACGTCGTGAGCTCGGGCCTCGCAGCTGACCGGTGGCTGGCGGCTGACCGGTGGCTGGCGGCTGACCGGTGGCTGGCGGCTGACCGGATGGCCATGTGGGAGCAGGCTCAGGTGGTCGGGGTCGAGCGGGGGGCAGCAGGAACGCTGCTGCGGCTGCGCCTCGGCGAGGTGCCCGACGTCCTCCCTGGTCAGTACTACCTGGTCCGCCTGGCCGTCGACGCACCGCCAGGCGTCGCCGAGCAGGCCTATTCCCTCTGCTCCTCGCCGCACCCCCCATCGGCGGAGGTCGAGATCGCGGTGCGAGAGGTCCCCGGGGGCCGGGTCTCCCCCGTCCTGGGGCGCGAGGTGGAGGTCGGCGACCTCCTCCAGGTGCGAGGGCCCTTCGGCTTTCTCACCTGGACCGAGCGCGACGGCGGACCGGTGGGCCTCATCGGTGCGGGGACCGGCGTCGCCCCCTTGGTCGCCATCGTGCGCTACGCGGCCGCACACCGGCTCGACGTGCCGATGACGCTTTTCTGCTCCAGTCGCGACCGGACGACCGCGCTCCTCGGAGACGAGCTCGAGGCGTTGTGCCGAGATGTTGCGTGGTTCCGGTTCGTCCGCACGTTCTCCCGCAACCTCCACGATCCCTCTGCGCGCTACCACCGGCGCATCGACGCCGACATGCTCGCCGAGGTGTTCGAGGCGGTACCGCATAGATGGCGCCCGCGCCTCTACTACGTGGCCGGGCCGGGGGACATGGTGATCGCGGTCCGCGCTCTGCTCGGCTCGCTCGGCGTCGCCGATGACAGGATCTGCAGCGAGGACCACGCATGAGGCCGGGAGCGGGATCACCGGTCATGCGCTCCGCAGCGCTTTGCTCGGAGGTTCTTCCATGAGGACGCTCGTGGCGCTGGAGAACGCCAACTGCACGCGGTGCCACAACGCGATGCTGCGCGCACTGCGCGAGAGAACGCGCGTGCAGCGCGTGTGGTCGGACTTCTCCACGGGACGTCTCGTGATCGAGCACGAAGACGACCCTGACGCGCTCGTCTCGCTGATCATGAGCACCGGGCGTGCCGTCGCGCTGGGCGGTAACGGCGAGAAGGTGATGGTCTCCTTGGACGGCCACGAAGCAACCCAGTGCCCGGCGACGAGGGACACCGACCGTGCAGGGTTGGGCGAGAAGCGCCTCGAGATGACGTCTCCGACGAGCCCTCCCGAGGCCGCTGGTGCAGTGTCCGCCGTCCGGTCCCCGTCTGGCACCTGGTCGTCAGCGGCGACGTCGCCTTCGGCAGCCCTCTCTGACCCAGCAGGCAGGCTTGGAGGTGGTGGAAGGGCGGGGGTGCGGGTACTTTCGCGCGAGCGACCTGCCCCAGGCCTTGTGCTCCGGGCCATTCGGCTCGTCATACGGATGTTCCGGATCGTCTTCCGACCGACCCCGAGGGGCCGATGATGACCGGGCCCGACGTCGCGATCACCGGGCTCGCGGCCCAGCTCCACATACTAATGAGGCCAATGACTACTGGACGAGTCGGGTACCTAACAGGCGATGTAGCGGAGGTCCGGAGAGCGGAAGAACCCACAGATGATGTCCTTGGACGACTGGAGACGCGCTACGGCG
>JAJYYT010000536.1 GCA_021800645.1 Actinomycetes bacterium | reverse complement strand
GGACGACCCTCGCCTGGCGGCACTCGACCTCCAGTACCACGACCTCCGCCCGGCGCGCTCGCTCTTCGCCCGGCTGGACACCGAACGGCTGGTGACCGCCGACGAGGTGGCACGCGCCGTGACCGAGCCGCCGCGACGGACCCGGGCATGGTTCCGGGGCCAGTGCCTCCAGCGCTGGCCGGACGCCGTGGTCACCGCCAACTGGGACTCGCTCGTCTTCGACGTCGGTACCGACCCGCTGCGGCGCGTCCCTATGATGGACCCTCTGCGGGGGACCGCCGAGCACGTAGACGAGCTGTTGCAGGCGAGCACGAGCCCAGCCGACCTGCTGGACCGACTGAGCAGCTAGTGGAGAGCAGACCATGGCCGAACGAGAGCTGAAGAAGAAGACGGCGAGCGAGCGCCCCGAGGAGGCAGTGGAGGACGTGCCCGCTGCGTCGGCCAAGGGCGAGAAGCTCAAGGCCGAGCTCGACGACCTCCTCGACGAGATCGACGAGGTGCTCGAGGACAACGCCGAGGAGTTCGTGCGCAACTACGTCCAGAAGGGCGGCGAGTAGCCGCCGTGACGCTCCCGCTCTTCGCACCGTTGGACGACCCGGGCCCGGACTTCGCTTCCCTGCTCCGGCGGATGCGCCCGCAGCAGCGTGAAGCTCCGGTCGTCCCGGAGGCGGCCGCCGGCACCCTCGCCGTGCGCCACGGCACGACGGTGGTGGCGCTGCGCTTCGCCGACGGCGTCGTCATGGCAGGAGACCGGCGGGCCACCGAGGGCCACGCCATCGCCCACCGGACCATGGAGAAGGTCTTCCCGGCCGACCGTCACTCTGCCGTGGCCATTGCCGGGGCGGCCGGTCCCGCCGTCGAGATGGTGCGGCTGTTCCAGACCCAGCTCGAGCACTACGAGAAGGTTGAGGGCGTCGCCCTCAGCCTCGAGGGCAAGGCGAACCAGTTGGGCCAGATGGTGCGCGAGCACCTGCCCATGGCCATGCAGGGCCTTGCCGTCGTGCCGTTGTTCGCCGGCTACGACGTCGGTCGGGGCGTCGGTCGGATCTTCACCTACGACGTCACCGGCGGGCACTACGAGGAGACCGAGCACAGTGCCACCGGCTCGGGTGGGCGCGACGCCCGGACGACCATCAAGCTCGGCTACCGCGACGCCATGGCCCGCGACGACGCGGTCGAGCTGGCCATCGAAGCCCTCTACGAAGCCGCCGACGAGGACTCGGCGACCGGCGGTCCCGACCTGGTCCGGGGGATCTACCCGCTGGTGGCCACCGTGACCGCGGCAGGGTTCGCCGCGGTCGCCGAGGAGGAAGTGGCGGCACGGTTCGCCGCACTGATCGACCGGCGCCGAGCGGAGGGCCACCAGCCATGACGATGCCGTACTACGTGGCGCCCGAGCAGGTCATGAAGGACCGGGCCGAGTACGCCCAGAAGGGCATCGCCCGGGGGCGCTCCCTGATCGCCACGACCTTCGACGACGGGGTGCTCATCGTGGCCGACAACCCGTCGAGGTCGCTCCACAAGATCAGCGAGATCTACGACCGGATCGCCTTCGCCGGCGTGGGCAAGTACAACGAGTTCGACCAGCTGCGCGTCTCAGGCGTTCGCCACGCCGACACCAAAGGGTACGCCTACAGCCGTGAAGACGTCGACGCCCGCTCCCTCGCCAACCTGTACGCCCAGTACCTGGGACAAGTCTTCACGCACGAGATGAAACCGCTCGAGGTCGAGATCCTCGTGGCCGAGCTGGGCAACGAGCTGCGTCCGACGCAGCTCTACCACGTGGCCTACGAGGGGACCATCACCGACGAAGACCGGTTCGCCGTCCTGGGCGGGGAGACCGAGGTGATCGGCGAGCGGATGGGGGATGCCTGGCGTGCGGACTGGACGCTGGGCGAGGCGCTGACGGCGGCCGTGGCCGCCCTGGCCGGACCGGAGCGGACGCTCACCGGCGAGGGGCTCGAGGTCGCGGTGCTCGAGCGGGGCAACGGACGGCGGTGCTTCCGCCGCTTGAGCGCTGCCGAGGTCGACGCGCTCCTCGGCTGAGGTACGGCCGGCTGCGAGCGGGTGTCCGCACGGCCGCAGCGGGGCGGCGGTACCGTGTGAGGACGATGGACAAGCGGATCTTCGGCCTCGAGAACGAGTACGGCGTCACCTGTGCGCTCCGGGGCCAACGCCGCCTGAGCCCGGACGAGGTCGCCCGGTACCTGTTCCGTAGGGTGGTCAGCTGGGGCCGTTCCTCCAACGTCTTCCTCGAGAACGGCGCGCGCCTCTACCTCGACGTCGGCAGCCATCCCGAGTACGCCACCCCCGAGTGCGACAAGGTGGGCGATCTGGTGGCGCACGACAAGGCGGGGGAGTGGATCCTCTCGGGCCTCGTCTCGGGCGCCCAGGCCCGGCTGCGGGAAGAAGGCATCCGTGGCGACGTCTACCTCTTCAAGAACAACACCGACTCGGCCGGCAACTCCTACGGCTGCCACGAGAACTACCTGACCGAGCGCAACGACGACTTCAACCGCTACACCGAGGTCCTCATCCCGTTCCTCGTCAGCCGGCAGAGCCAC
>JAJYYT010000535.1 GCA_021800645.1 Actinomycetes bacterium | reverse complement strand
GGAGCCCCGAAGCCGGTGACCCCGGCCCCGGCCGCCGTCGTGCGCGACGTGACCCACGTCCCAGCCAGCGTCTTCAACACCGTCGGCGTGAGCATCCCCTCCGCCGCCCAGCCGGCCAAGCCCATCGTGCTGTCGGGACAGCCTCCGCTCACCCTCTCGGGCAAGACCCCGGCGATGCTCTACTACGGAGCCGAGTACTGCCCGTTCTGCGCCGCCGAGCGGTGGTCGATGACGGTCGCCCTGGCCCGCTTCGGCACCTTCTCCGGCCTCGACGTCACCAGGTCGTCGGGCACCGACCTCTACCCGTTCACACCGACGTTCAGCTACCGCGACGCCACCTATACGAGCAAGTACGTGTCGTTCTTCCCCATCGAGCAGTACACGAACATCCCCGCGGCGAGCGGCGGCTACACGGTGCTCCAGAACCCCACCGCGGCGGAGCAGCGGGTGATCACGAAGTACAGCTCGCCCACCTACGTCCCCGGGGCGCAGGCGGGCAGCGTGTCGTTCCCGTTCCTCGACGTCGACAACAAGGTGCTCATCTCGGGGGCGAGCTATAGCCCCGGCATCCTGTCGGGCATGAGCCACGCCGAGGTCGCCTCGAGCCTCTCCAACCCACACGACCTCGTCACCCAGGCCATCGTGGGCGCGGCGAACTACATCACCGCCGCCATCTGCGCCAGCACCGGCCAGCACCCGGCCTCGGTGTGCACGAGCTCCGGCGTGAAGGCCGCCGACCGGGCGCTGAAGCTCGGCTGAGGGGCGGGCGCCCGGCGTGGATGCGAACCGCAGTGCCGACGCGGAGCGCCCGGGCACGCCCGCGACACGGTGGCAGCCGGTGGTCGCCACCGTGCTCTGCCTCTTCGGGCTCGGGGTCGCCACCTACCTGACCCTCACCCACTTCGACTCGAGCGTCCCGCTCAGCTGCCCGGCGGGCGGCGGGTTCATCAACTGCGCGAAGGTGACCACCAGCCCGCAGTCGGAGATCTTCGGTGTCCCGGTGGCCGTCCTCGGCCTCGTCTACTTCGTGCCGATGCTCCTGCTCAACGTGCCGGCCGCCTGGCGGTCGCGGGACCGCCGGGTGCACCTCGCCCGGCTCTCGCTGGCCGTGGTCGGCGTCGGCATGGTCCTCTACCTGGTCAGCGCCGAGCTGTTCATCATCCGGAACCTCTGCCTGTGGTGCACGTCGGTCCACGTGGTCACGTTCCTCCTCTTCGTCGTGGTGGTCACGAGCACCCCGGCCGTCCTCGACGGCCTCGCCCCGACCAGCTCCACCGACGAGGACGACCGGTGACCGAGGCGGCGGGCCCCCCGGCTGCTCCGGCCACCCGACCGCCCCTCACCAGAACGGCACGCTTCGCATGGATCGCCGTCGTGGTGATCGTCGTCCTCGTCATCGCCCTCGTCGTCGTGGCCCTCACCCACACGACCGTGATCGAACGGAACGTCCAGCCCGCGCCCGTGGCCACGTCGACCCTCGCCGACCTGACGAGCCTGCCGACGAGCGCCTTCGACGCTGTCGGTGTCTCGGCACCGACAAGCGGCGTCCAGCTGCCTCACGTCGTGCGCACCGGGGCCCCCGAGCTGACCTCGGGTGGCAAGCCCCTCGTCTTCTACACCGGCGCCGAGTACTGCCCCTACTGCGCCGCCGAGCGGTGGGCGCTCGTCGTCGCGCTCTCGCGCTTCGGCCACTTCACGGCCTTGTACGCGACGTCGTCGTCGGGGACGAGCGCCTACCCCGGCACCCCGACCTTCAGCTTCGCCGGCGCCGCCTACGCGAGCCCCTACGTAGCCTTCACCGGTATCGAGCAGTACTCGACCGCCACGGCGAGCGGCGGCGGCTTCGCCCGCATCGCCACGCTGACGCCGGACCAGCAGGCGCTCGTCGACCGGTTCGACCACCCCGCCGCCGGCAAGCCGTTCCCCTTCGTCGACGTGGCCAACCGGCTGGTGGCAACCGCTGCCGGGTTCTCCCCGGCCGTGCTCCACGGGCTCTCGCAAGGGGCGCTCCTCGCGGGACTCGACGCGCCGAGCACTCCAGCCGCTCAGGGGATCCTCGCCTCGGCCAACGCGTTGAGCGCAGGGGTGTGCGCCGTCACCGGTCAGCGGCCGGCAACCGTCTGCACGTCACGTGGCGTCGTGGCGGCCGACCGGGCGCTCCACCTCGCTGTGCCCGGCTGAGCTCCGGGCTGTGCCCGGGGCGCCGGTCCCGAGGCACGGAAGACGCGCCGGCGCCTCCGGTCCGGACGGCAGCGCCTCAGCTGGCGCGACGCTCGAGCAGCAGCTTGCGCTCGGCTTCGTTGAGGCCACCCCAGATGCCGTGTGGCTCGTGGATCGCGAGCGCGTACTCGAGGCAGTGCTGCTTGACCGGGCACGTTGCACAGATCGCCTTCGCGCGCGCCTCCCGCTTCGCCCGCTCGTCCTTGCGCTCGGGATGCGCCGGCGGGAAGAACGCCGCCGCCTGCGGTCCGCGGCAGGACGCCTTGATCTGCCAGGTGTCGAGCGCCTGCGCCATCTCTGTCCTCCCCCTTCGCCCCCCGTGGGCTCTCCCGGCGATGACGGTAAT
>JAJYYT010000534.1 GCA_021800645.1 Actinomycetes bacterium | reverse complement strand
CGTAGTACGGGACGCGGAGCGCGACGACTTCGCGGAACGCGGCGCGCAGTGCCTCGTCGTCGAGTCCACGGGTGGGCACGAGATCGTCGTTGCGGTTGAGGCAGCCCTTGAGCTCGCCCCGGTGGGTCACCCGGATCCGGTGGCAGTTCGCACAGAACTCCGGGTTGTAGACCGGGTCGACGACCTCGACCTCGGCTTCCCGGAACAGGTAGACCCGGCGGTGATGCATCTCGCGGACCAGGACGCTCGACGCATGCTCCTCCAGCCAGCGCTTGACGCTCTCGATGTCGACCATCCACTCCCGGTGGGCGACGAGCTCGGGCATGAACTGGATGAGCTGCAGCTTGAGGCCCTCGGTCTCCCCCACGAAGTCGATCATCCGGGGGATGTTGGCCAACGTCGGGCGGAAGACGACCATGTTGAGCTTGACCGGTTTGAGGCCCACGCGCAGCGCCGCCCGGATCCCGCGGAGCACCGGGGCAAGACCGCCCTTGCGGATCGTGCGGAACTGCTCCGGGTCGATCGAGTCGACCGAGACGTTCACCCGCTTCAACCCGGCATCGCGAAGCGCCTCGGCCCGGTTCTCGAGCATCGAGCCGTTCGTCGTGAGCGAGACATCGGGGATCTGCTCCACGGTCCGGCCGATGACCTCTTCGAGGTCTGTGCGAAGGAGCGGCTCGCCGCCGGTGAACTTCACGGAGCGGATCCCGAACTCCCGGGCGACCCGAACGACCCGATCGACCTCGGTCGGGGTCATCTCCTCGCCGTGCGGGGCGCGGGGCCGAGCGGTCGGGCCGAGGCCCTCGTCGTGGCAGTAGACGCAGCCGAAGTTGCAGCGCTTCGTCAGGCTGATCCGGATGTCCGTGACGGCGCGGCCGTACGCGTCGGACAGCATCGAGCGACCAACTGCCGCGGCCCCCCTTATACCCCACCTAGCCCCCTCGCGACGGCTCCGCGCGACGCCCGGCCAGCGCCGGGCTCCCGCCCGCTTCCTAACGTCTAATAGAGGAGGGGCGTGCCGATACCGGAACGATGCTCCCGGTGGTCCGATGATCCCGCCTCCCTTCGAATACTATGCTCCCCGCTCGATCGACGAAGCGGTCGGCCTGCTCCAGCGGTTCGAGGGCGAGGCGAAGGTCCTCGCGGGGGGGCACAGTCTCCTCCCGCTGATGAAGCTCCGACTCGCCCGGCCACGGGCGCTCGTCGATATCCAGCGCATCCTCTCGCTCGCGTACATCCGGGAGGAGGGAGCGCACCTACGGATCGGTGCGACGACCCGAACGAGCGAGCTGCTCGAGTCGCCGATCCTACGGCAGTCGTACCCGATCCTGACCGATGCGGCGGCGGAGATCGCCGACCCGCTCGTGCGCAACATGGGCACGGTCGGGGGCAACCTCTGTCACGGCGACCCGGGGAACGACCTCCCTGCCTGCCTGCTCGCGCTGGGCGCGGAGGTCGAAGTCGCCGGCCCGGGGAGCTCCCGCATCCTCCGGCTCTCCGACTTCTACCGGGACACCTTTGTCACCGCGCTCGAGCCGACCGAGCTATTGGTCGGAGTGCGGGTCCCCCGCGCTCGGCCCGGCCAGGGGAACGCGTACCACAAGCTCGAGAAACGGACCGGCGACTTCGCGATCGCAGGCGTCGCCGCCAATCTCGTGCTGGACGGTTCCAGGCGAATCGGGACGGCCGGGATCGCGCTCACCGGGGTCGGCCCGACCGCGATCCTCGCTGAGGCGGCCGCGGCGGCGCTCGTCGGTCGATTGCCCGACGAGGACCTGATCGCCCACGCGGCCCGGCTCGCGAGCGACTCGGCGCAGCCCGTGAGCGATCTCCGCGGCTCGGTCGAGTACAAGCGCGCGATGGTAAGATTCCTCACCCGGCAGGTATTGGAACGAGCGCTCGCCCGGGCGGGGGGAGCCCTGTAGATGACCTCGGTCTCGCGCCCGACCGCTTCGACCGAGTCCGCCGTCGTCGGCGGCGGCCCGCTCGTCCGGGTGGAGCTCATCGTCAACGGGGCCGCTGTGTCCGCCGAGGTAGAGACGCGTACGCTCCTCGCGCACTTCCTGCGCGAGGTCCTTGGGCTCACGGGCACCCACATCGGTTGCGATACGTCGAGCTGCGGTGCCTGCACCGTGCTCCTCGACGGACGGCCGGTCAAGTCCTGTACGGTCCTCGCGGTCCAGGCCCAGGGGGGCCAAGTCCGCACGGTCGAAGGGCTGGAGGCCAACGGCACGCTCTCCCCGGTCCAGGAGGCGTTCCTGGAGGCGCATGGCCTCCAGTGCGGCTTCTGCACGCCGGGGATGATGATGACCGCGACCGCGCTCTTGGCGAAGCACCCTCACCCGACGGAGATTGAGATCCGGGAGGCGATCCGGGGGAACCTCTGTCGGTGCACCGGCTATGTCAACATCGTGAAGGCGATCCAGCTCGCCGACCGGAAGATGCACCCGTCGGGTCCGAGCGAATCGGCCTGAGCGCCCGCGTACTATCGGGGGACGAGGCGCGGTCGGCCCCCACTCCTTCTCCCGGAGGATTGGCGTTCTAGGGTCGGTCACGTTTACGAGCGCGG
>JAJYYT010000533.1 GCA_021800645.1 Actinomycetes bacterium | reverse complement strand
CCGATCCCGTTTCGTGGCTCTCCCGCCAGGGAGGCACCACCGGCAGGGACGCCCGCAAGGGTCTCGAGCTGGCCAAGGTCCTCGATGCCCATCCGGCGACGAAGGACGCGCTCGTCTCGGGCAGCGTGTCCGTGTCCCAGGCACACGAGATCGCGGCGATCGCCGCGGAGCTTCCTGAAGCCGAGCACGACCTCCTGGAGACCGCCCGGCATGGAGACCTCACCAAGGTCCGCGACGAGGCGAGGGAGCGGAGGCTGTCGTCTACCCCGGTCCGCGACCTCCATCGTGCCCAGCTCGCTCGCCGGCGGTTCCGTCACTGGCGCGACGGCCTGGGCATGGTGTGCTTCGAGGGGGCCCTGCCCCCGGAGACCGGCGTCCCCTTCGTGGCCCGCATCGAGAGGGACGCAGCTCGCCGTCACCGGGACGCGAAGCGGACTGGAGATCCAGAGCGATTCGAGGCGTACGCGGCGGATGCGCTCGTCGCGCTGACGGCGTCCGACGGCAGCGGCAAGCGCGGGCCGCAGGCGGACCTCGTGATCGTGTGCGACCTCTACGCGTGGCGGCGCGGGTACGCGCTCGGCGGGGAGACCTGCCACGTGATCGGGGGTGGCCCGATCCCCGTGGAGGTGGCGAAGGAGCTGTCGCGGGACGCCTTCTTGAAGGGCGTGCTCCATGACGGGGTGAGCATCCACAAGATCCGCCACTACGGGCGCAAGTACACAGCCGAGCTTCGCACCGCCTTGGATCTCGGACCTGTTCCCGCGTTCAGCGGCAGGGCATGCGCCAACTGCGCGCGCCCCTTCGGCCTCCAGCGCGACCATCGAGTCCCCGTCGCGAGCTCCGGGCCCACGACGTACGACAACGTCCAGGACCTCTGCTACTCCTGCCATGCAGCGAAGACCGAGCGGGACCGGGCGGCGGGCCTGCTGGGGAAAACCGCCAAGGCCCGGGGTCCCACCCCGCCCGCCAAGGCCCGGGGTCCCGGGCTGCCCGCCAGCGACTCCCACGGTCCGGTGCCGCCGGGACGGCCAGGCGCAGCGCGGGCGCGACCATGAGCTTCCGTGCGGCGGGGACCCAGCGAGCCGTCGCCGGACCGGGGCGGCGCTTCCGTTCGTTGTCTCTTCGAGACCGAGCGGCGCGCCGTCCGGCGGACGGGCTCTGGGGTCGAGCGCGGCGCCAGCTCGGCGCAGGTGCTGGTGCCGTCGGACAGAGCACGCCGGGCAGCAGGTCAGCGGGCCGGCTGGCCAGCAGGGCGGCTCAGACGCCTCAGCTCGGGCTCAGGTGATGTCGAGCATCCGCTGAAGGGCGACCCGTGCCGACGCCGCGGTGGCCTCGTCGACCTGGATGCGGTTGCGGACCTCACCCTCGACGAGCCCCTCGAGCACCCACGCGAGATGGGCGGGGTCGATGCGTGACATGGTGGCGCAGGGGCAGACGAGCGGATCGATGGAGACCACCGTCTTGTCGGGGTGCTCGTGGGCGAGCCGGCTGACGAGGTGGATCTCGGTTGCCACGCCGAGCACCGAGCCTGCCGGCGCGTCCTGCACCGCTCGGATCAGGTGATCGGTGGAGCCGACGTCGTCGGCGAGCTCGACGACCTCGTGCGCGCACTCGGGGTGCACGAGGACGGAGCCGTCGGGGTGCTCCGCGCGGAAGGCCGCCACGTGCGCAGGCCGGAAGCGCTGGTGGACCGAGCAGTGCCCGCGCCACAAGAGCAGGCGAGCGGACTTGACCTCGGCCTCGGTCAGCCCCCCGAGCTCTTGGCGGGGGTCCCAGACGAACATCTCGTCCGCTCCGTAGCCGAGCTCGAACCCGGTGTTGCGCCCGAGGTGCTGGTCGGGCACGAAGAGCACCTTGTCCGCCCGCGCTCCACCGTTGTGGGCCGCCGTGAGGGCCCATCGCAGGACGGCGCGGGCATTGGAGGAGGTGCACACGGCCCCGCCGTGCTCGCCGACGAACGCCTTCAGCGCGGCGGCCGAGTTCATGTAGGTGATCGGGAGCACCCGCTCGACGTCGGTCACGCGGGCGAGCGCCGACCACGCCTCCTCGACGTCGTCCACGTCGGCCATGTCCGCCATCGAGCACCCCGCGTTGAGGTCGGGGAGGAGGACCTGCTGGTGGGGCCCGGTGAGGATGTCCGCCGACTCGGCCATGAAGTGGACGCCGCAGAACACGACGAACTCGGCGTCGCGGCGGTCCGCGGCGATGCGCGAGAGGCCGAAGGAGTCTCCACGCGCGTCCGCCCAGACCATGACGTCGTCACGCTGGTAGTGGTGGCCGAGGATGAGGAGCCGCTCGCCGAGGCGACGCTTCGCCGTGCCGATCCACTCGGCCAGCTCGCCGGACGACGCGCTCGTGTACCGGTCTGGAAGGGGACGCTGGAGCCTGATCAATTCTGAACCACCTTGGGGAGGCCTCCCATGTGACCGGCGGGGACAGCCTGGTCGCCCGTCCGCGGGGATGTCGGTCTGAGAGGTGCTATGTGCCGGGATACCAGGCCCGGTGCTCCGATGTTACGCCGATCCTCCGCCGATCTCGCGCCGGGTGGGGAGGAGGTTCCGGGTGGGAA
>JAJYYT010000532.1 GCA_021800645.1 Actinomycetes bacterium | reverse complement strand
ACGAAACGCCTCGAGATGCGCTCCATCCTGGTCGATCTCCTGCGCCCGCTCAAGGGACGCGAGCTCACCTGCGCGCTGTACCTCTCCCAGGGATCGCTCCGGCCCGAGTACGAGGGAATCGAGCTCGGCGTCGCCGATTCCCTCGCGCGTAAGGCGATCGCCGAGGCGACCCATACCTCGATCGAGGCCGTCGGAGAGCGGACGCGGACGACCGGCGACCTCGGCACGACCGCAGGGGAGCTTTTGGGCGGGACCCGACGGCTGGAGGAGTCCACTCCGCTCGATCTCCTCGAGGTCTACGACCAGCTGACCCGGATCGCGCGGGCCACGGGCCCGGGCTCGCAGGAGGTGAAGGTACGGATCCTCGTCGATCTCCTTCGACGCGCGACGCCGCTCGAAGGCAAATACCTCGTCCGATTTGTCATGGGAACCCTCCGGGTCGGCGTCCGCGAGATGACGATCTTGGACGCGCTCGCGGCCGCGTTCGCCCCGGAGGAGAAGGAGGCCCGTGCCCGGATCGAGACTGCCTTCAACCTGACCAGCGACCTCGGCATGATCGCGGCAAGGCTCGCCGACGGGGGATTGGCGGGTCTCGGGTCGATCCGCCTCGAGGTCGGCCGGCCGATCCGGCCCATGCTTGCGGAGCGTGCGAAGAGCCTCGACGAGCTCCTCGCGCGGATGGGCGGCACGGCGGCGCTCGAGTACAAGTACGACGGCCTGAGAGTTCAGGCCCATCTCGCGAAGGACGGAAGCGTTCGGCTCTTCTCGCGAAGGCTCGAGGAGATCGGTCCTCAGTTCCCCGATCTCGCGAAGGCGCTTCCGATGGCGATCCGCGAGCGCCCCGCGATCCTCGAAGGAGAGTGTGTTCCCGTCGACCCGAAGACCGGTGTGATCCGGCCGTTCCAGGACGTCGCCACGCGCCGCGGGCGCAAGCACGACCTCGAACGGGCGCTCGAGGCGGTCCCGGTCGTCCTGTTCGCGTTCGACGTGTTGCTCGTCGGCAGCGACAGCGTCTACGAGCGCCCGTTTCCCGAGCGACGCGCGATCCTCCAGAAGCTCGTGAAACCCCATGAGCGGATCCGGGTCGCCGAGGAGCGCGTCGTCACGAGTCTCGAGGATGCGAACGACTACTTCGAGGAGGTCGTCGGTGCCGGCGCCGAGGGAATCATGGCGAAATCCCTGGCCGAGGGAAGCCGCTACCACCCCGGGGCTCGCGGGTTCTGGTGGATCAAATACAAGCGGGATTATGTCACCCACCTCGCCGATTCGATCGACGGGGTCGTGGTCGGCGCATTCTACGGGCGCGGGCGGCGGGCCGGGGCGTACGGAGCGCTGCTCCTCGCCGTCTATCGGCCCGAGCGAGATCGGTTCGAGACGTTCTGCAAGGTCGGCAGCGGCTTCGACGACGCCGCCCTCGCCGAGCTTCCCAAGCGCCTCGAGCCGTTCCGGGTCGATCACGCCCCTCCCGACGTCGATACCGGGTTGTCGCCCGATCAGTGGTTCCGACCGGCGGTCGTCCTTGAGGTAAAGGGGGCCGAACTGACGGTGAGCCCGGTCCACCGCGCGGGCGTCGGCACGGTCCGCCCGGATGCGGGCCTCGCGTTGCGATTCCCGAGATTCACCGGGCGCTACCGCACGGACAAGTCGGCGACCGACGCGACAACGACCGCGGAGCTGGTCGAGATGTACCGCAAGCAGGACCGGGGCGGCTCCCGCCGTGCCGCCGGCGAGCGTCGCGTGCGACACAAGGCATAAGAAGCCGGCCCGGTTCATCGACCCGTCGGGTAATTCCATGCTGGTGGAGGCGACCGAGCTACTGGGACGGCAGATCTACACCGCGGACGGACGGCTTTTGGGCGACGTCGACAACGTCGTCGTCGACGTCGACGGTGCCAAGGGCGATGGCTTGTTCCTGAGCGAGGCGAGCCCGGTGTTAGTCGAGGACCCTCGGCCGGTCAACGTACCGTACCGATGGGTCTCCGCGGTGAACGACGTCGTCCTGCTGAAGTACTTCCCGCGCCGGACCTCGCTGAAGAAGGCGGCGGCCCGTCCGGTCAAGGCGTCGACGGAAGGCGAAGCGCCACCTGCCTCGTAGACGAATTCGCTCGGCGGGCGCGGGGATAGCCAAGCCCGGCAACGGCGCAGGACTTAAAGCGTCGGTGGGCGCGTCGAGCGTCGCTGGCACGGGAGATCCTGTCGCGAAGGCGTACGCCGGTTCGAATCCGGCTCCCCGCATCCGTCCGCACCCCCCCGCCAACGGATCACGGTCGATGCGCCACGCCGACCTCGTCCGCGCCTTGGAGCGGATCCCTCCGTTCGACCGCGCGCGACCCGAGCTCGAGCAAGTCGTAACGCCGGCCGAGGCGGCGGCCGTCCTGCTCGAGGCCGCCTCCTCCGGCGGCGACCTCGCGGGACGGTCGGTGCTCGATCTCGGATGCGGCACCGGGCGACTGGCGATCGGCGCGGCCCTCCTTGGTGCGTGGCCGGTCGTGGGAATCGATGTCGATCCCGCTCCGTTGGCGCTCGCCCGGGCGGCCGCTCGCGAAGCCTGGGTCGAGGTCGACTTTCGCCATGAGGACGTACG
>JAJYYT010000531.1 GCA_021800645.1 Actinomycetes bacterium | reverse complement strand
GCGTCTGCGCTGCGAGCGGTCAATGGGTCAACCCGATCTTCGGCGGGATCGACCCAGGTACCGGTCGCACCTTCGTCTTCTACGACTACATCATGGGCGGCGTCGGCGCCCGCGCGTCGAAAGACGGCCTTGACGCGATCCCGCCGACCGTCTCTGTGGAGAACATCCCGGTCGAGGCGCAAGAGGCGAGGAGCCCGATCATCGTCGAGCGCTACGAGCTCATTCCCGACTCCGGGGGAGCAGGAACGTTCCGGGGCGGGCTCGCGGTCCGAAAGGACGTCCGCATGCTGGCCGACGACGTCGTGCTGTCGAACCTGACGGACCGCCACGTGTTCAAGGCGTATGGGCTCTTTGGCGGGCACGAGGGCATCCTCGGGGAGACGGTGCTCAATCCGGGTGCGCCTGATGAGAAGAGCCTGCATTCCAAGGAAGTCGTGCACCTGAAGCGTGGAGACGTCGTGAGCTTCAGATGCTCAGGCAGTGGCGGGGTTGGCCCTCCTTCCGAGCGGCCGCGTGAGAAGGTGCTCGAAGACGTGCGCCAGGGCCGCGTGACGCCCGAGGGCGCGCGCGACGTCTACGGGGTCGACGTCCGATCGTGACCGGCTCGTGGGGGGAAGGCAGCGGGGTGCACGTCGGCGTCAACTTGAACAACCGCGAAGCGCTGATCGCTCCGAACTTCAATACCGCCGATCTGCTCGATCTGGGGGTGACGGCGGAGAGCGCCGGCTTCGACTCGGTGTGGGTCGGCGACAGCCTGATCGCGAGACCCCGGTACGAGCCGCTCGTGCTGCTGGCCGCACTGGCCGAACGGACGCGCTCGGTCCGTCTCGGGACTGCGTGCTTGGTCGCGACCCTCCGCAACCCCGTGCAACTGGCTCAGGCTTGGTCGACGCTGGACGCGCTCTCGAACGGTCGGACGGTGCTCGGCGCGTGCGCAGGCAACATCGCCGAGGATGCGGTGACGAAGGAATTCGCGATCGTCGGGCTCGACCATCGGCGGCGAGTGGCGATCTTCGAGGAGGGTCTGAAGGTCCTGCGCTCTCTCATGAGCGAGGGTCGCGTCTCGCGCCGGGGGGAGCAGTTCGTCCTGGACGATGTCGCCTTCTCGACGGGCGTCGAGCCCCAGCCGCTCCTTCCCGTGCAGAAGCCGCCGCCGATCTGGGTCGTCGCCAACCCGTCCATCGCAGCCGCGAAGGCGCGACGCGTGTCGAAAGCTGCGGTCCGGGTCGCTCAGCTCGGGGACGGCTGGCTCACCTGCTGCCGGGCGACGCATCCTGAAGAGGTGGCTGATTTCCTCCGCGCGCTCGCCGAGGTACGAGTGCTCGATGGCTTTGCCGTCGCGTACCAGGTGACGATCACCCTCGGCGACACGAGAGACGATGCCCTGGTCGAGCAGCGCAGCTCTATCGACGCGTACTACCCCGCCTTCAACGAGTCGGTCGAGCTCGGCGACTGGGGTCCCTCGGGTACAGCGGACGAGGTCGGACGGTGGTTCAAAGACTTCTGCGATGCCGGGGTCGCGACTTTCATCTGCCGCCTCGCCTCTCTCGGCCAGCGAGGCCAGCTCGAGCGGTTCGCACGCGAGATCCTTCCCGCTCTCCGCGGCCCGAAAGCCCCGCATTTCAATCGCCCGGTGTCCGCGGGCCTGACGAGCGACAAGGGGGCGCCGGCGCGATGACGACCACGACACAGCGATTCGCGCTCCTCCCCGGTGAGAGGGACGCGGCAGAGGGGGAGACGGTCTTCCTCACCGGTATCCAAGCCCTTGTGCGCGTCGTGCTCGACTCGATCCGGCGCGATCGAGCGGCGGCGCTGCGCACGTCGGCGTTCGCGTCCGGGTACCCGGGTTCGCCACTTGCAGGGTTCGACAAGGAGATGGCGCGCCACAAGGCGCTCTTGGCTGAGCTCGGCGTCGTGCACCTGCCGGCGCACAACGAGGAGCGCGCTGCGACCGCCGTCGCCGGAAGCCAGCTGGTGCAGGGATTCCCCGGAGCTCGCGTCGACGGCGTGCTCGGAATCTGGTACGGCAAGGCCCCGGGCCTCTGCCGCGCGCTCGACGCCATGTGGCACGGCCAGTTCACGGGCGCGTCATCGCTGGGCGGAGTGCTCCTGTTCGTCGGAGACGACCCCGCGCCAAAGTCCTCGATGGTGCCGAGCGCCTCGGAGCACCTCCTCTCCGCGCTCGAGGTTCCTGTGCTCTACCCGGGCACCGTGGACGAGATCTTGACGCTGGGCGCCCACGGCGTCGCGCTGTCACGGACCTCCGGGCTCTGGACGGCGCTCAAGATCGTCGCGTCGGTCGCCGACGGGTTCGGCACGGCGTCTGCCGGGGCCCTGCACGGGTCGGGGATCGAGCGGGCTTTGGCCGGGGGCACGTACGTCCCGACGGTGCGCCCACCGTGCGTGCCGGACTCCCTCACGACGGAGCAGGAGATCGCGACGGTGCGCGCGGAGGTCGCCGCCGAGTACGGGCGTGTCGCCGAGCTCAACCGGGTCACGATGGACTCGCCGGACGCATGGCTTGGCATCGTCGCGGCGGGCAGCGCCTACCAAGAGGTGCTCACCGCGCTCGGTTCCCTGGGGCTCGA
>JAJYYT010000530.1 GCA_021800645.1 Actinomycetes bacterium | reverse complement strand
CGCCGTAGAGCGTTCAACGACGCGACGAACGTCATTGCGTCGATCCCGAGCCCGGCTGAACGCCACGCCTTGTTGTGCGGCTCGACGCGGTCCCAGTCGATGCCCTCATAGGCCGCGTAGGAGGTGTTGATGACGTTCAGGAACGGACCGATGACGCCAGGGTCGAGCGGGTCATGCTCAAGATGCTCCACATGGTGGCCGAGCTCTTCAAGCAGCCGTCCTGCGTCCTCCACGGCCTCCCGACAGGGCCTTTCCACTTCCACTCCGAGGGCGCTCGTGGTGAGCAGCGCAATCCGGAGCCGGCCCGGGTCTGCTCCGACCTCTGTCGCGAACGGACGTGCTGGTGGCGGTGCCTGCTCCCAGACGAGAGGATTGGGCACGCTGAGGGAGCCGAGCACAGCGGCCGCGTCGCCGACGCTGCGGCACAGTGCGCCCTCGACGGACATTCCGAGCCAACCGGGGGTGACACTCGGGACTCGCCATCGGCTGGGTTTCAACCCCACGAGTCCGCAGCACGACGCAGGAATCCGGATGGATCCACCTCCGTCGTTGCCGTGTGCGACCGGGACCATCCCACTGGCGACGGCGGCCGCTGATCCACCGCTGGAACCCCCGGGGCTGCGGGCGGGGTCCCACGGGTTGCGCGTCACACCGTAACGGCTGTTCTCCGTTACCGGTAGCGGGCCGAATTCCGGCGTATTGGTCCTTCCGCAGAGCACGAACCCCGCGCGCCGCATCGCGGCAACCACGAGCTCGTCCTCGTCCGACGGTCCTTCTGACGCGCCGGATGATCCATAGGTGGCCGGCTCACCTTTCGCCTTCGTGAGGTCCTTCACCAGCGCGGGGACACCTGCGAAGGGGCCGACCGCCTCGCCAGCAGCGAGGCGCCTGCCGATCTCTTCTGCATCTGCGCGTGCCGCATCGTCGTCCCGCCACACGACGGCGTTCAGCACGGGGTTGAGCCGGTCCATACGCTCGAGCGACGCGTCAAGGGCTTCGACCGGGCTCAGTTCGCCCGTCCGGATGAGCGTTGCGAGATCGAGGGCACTCGTGAACGGGTCGGCGTGCATGGCGCATGCCTACCACCCAGCGTGCATCTACCGTGCGTCGAGGTCCATCGCCTGCATCCGGCGAGCCGGCGCGCTGGAACTGGCGGGCGCGACCGTTACGAGCTGATGTCGTCCACGATTCCTCCAGCGACAAGCTCGAGTGCACTCCCCGAAGAGGCCTACGCGGTGGCGTTGGCGTCCGTCTCCGGGATCGGGCCGAAGTCGCTTCGCGCGCTCCTGCAGGACGCGACGCCCCGCGCGGCGTGGGACGAGCTGGTCAGGGGGAGGGTGCACCTCGTCGCGTCCCGCCAGGGGGGCGCGGTGGTCGGGCATGCACGAAGGACCGACGTCGCCGCATTGTGGGAGGCTCATGTGCGAGCGGGAATTGGCGTGTACGTGCTCGGGCAGCCTGAGTATCCGACCGTCTTGGCGGACGATCCCCAGGCTCCTGCCGTGCTGTTCTTCATCGGCCGTCCGGCGGTGCTCGACGCGGCACCTCGCGTCGCGGTCGTAGGCACGCGGTCGGCGACCCGATACGGGCTCGGAGTCGCCGCCCAGCTCGGCGCGGACCTGGCGGCGGCGGGAGTCGTCGTCGTCTCGGGCCTCGCGCTCGGGATCGATGGGGCGGCGCACGAGGGGGCAGTGGCCGCGTGGCGCGCAGCGTGCGGTGAGGCACTCGACGGAGCCTCGAGTCTCGGGGATATCCCGCGGGGATCCGGGAGAGGCGAAGGGCGCGCTGCTCCGCCGGTCGCTGTCGTGGCGGGCAGCGTCGCGACGCCGTATCCTCGCCAGCACGCGAGGCTCTGGCGACGCGTCGCGAATGCTGGGGCAGTGCTCTCGGAGTCGCCGATCGGCGTCGCGGATCTCGCGTGGCGCTTCCCGTTGCGCAACCGCATCATCGCCGCCATATCCGACGTAGTGGTCGTCGTGGAATGCCACGTCCGCGGCGGCTCGCTCCACACCGTCCAGGCCGCGACCGCCCGCGGGGTGACGGTCGGGGCGGTGCCCGGGTCGGTTCGTAGCCCCGCGTCAGCGGGCACGAACGGCCTCATTGCTGACGGTTGCTTCGTGGTGCGCGACGCGTCGGACGTGCTCGTGGCTGTGGGGATCGCGTCGGCCAGCACCGGGAGAAAGTCCGGAGATCATCCCGTGTCGTCAGGCGTGGGCGTCGACGGCTTGCCTTTTCCGACAGCGGATGTCGCAAGGGCGGTCGGATGGGACCCGACCCCGCTCGAGGAGATCCTCGGGCGCACCGGGCTTGGGATGGACGCTGTGTGCGGCGCGCTCGAGCGGCTTCGCGCACGCAGGCTCGTTCACGGGGAAGGCGGGTGCTGGGAACGCGTGTAGGCGAAGAGGGCGACGGACGCACCTAAGCTCGCCGAGTGGATCCCAGGCTGCCCGATCCCAGGCTGGATATCGGCGTCGAGCTCCCGCCGGTACCGGTGGACGCAGGGTCGCTCGGACGGGCGTCCCTCGAACCGTGGTGGCAATTGGTCCTTGCTTCCGTGCGGGCTGGGGCAGGAGTGGTGTGGTTCACTGGAGG
>JAJYYT010000028.1 GCA_021800645.1 Actinomycetes bacterium | reverse complement strand
GATATGCCCCTGCATCAAGCGCCCTGATGTTTGTGTAGCCGCTCACCTGGGAAGAATCATTTGCCACTGCCCAGAACGCCTTCGTCATCGACCTCGACGGGGAGGCCGTGGGTGTCCCAGCCGGCGCGGCGCTCCACGAGGAACCCGCGCATCGTGCGGTAACGGCAGAAGAGGTCCTTGTACACACGGGCCCAGACGTGGTGGAGACCCGGACGGTTGTTGGCGGTCGGGGGGCCCTCGTAGAAGACCCAGGGCTGCGCGCCCTTTCGCTGCGCCACCGAGCGCTCGAAGACCCGGTGCGTGCGCCAGCGCTCGAGCTCCTCGGTCTCGAGGGCGACGAAATCGGCGTCGGTCGGCAGCGGACGGAACATCGGTCCCGTGAGCCTACCGGGCGGCCCAGGGGGGCCTGTGGGCCCCGCGCGGCCTCCCCCGGCGCAGCTCGGTGCGGCGCACGACCGTCACCACGAAGCCCGTCACCACGAAGCCGTCACCACGAAGCTGCCCTCGGTCAGTGACGACGACCGTCTCTCCTGCCCGCTCTCCTGCCCGGACCCGCCCCACCCCTCGGCCGACGTGCCCGCGCTCGGCAACCCTCAAAAGATGGATTCGCAGTGACGCGATTCGCAGATGAGTACACTCGGCGAATGCCCAACCCGTTCTCTTTCGGCGGCCCGGTCAGCGGGCTCGCCTTCACCGGGCGCGAGCAGGAGACCGCGCTCCTCGTCGCCTGGGTACGCGGCGGGGTCAACGTGGTCGTCGCCTCCCCGCGCCGCTACGGCAAGACCTCGCTCCTGGGGCGCGCCGAGCAGGAGCTCGCACGGAGCGACCCCGCAGCCGCGCTCGTCGCGACCAACGTGCTCTTGTGCCGGGACGTCGACACGCTCGCGTCCCGGCTCGCGGCCGGCGTCTACCGGGTCCCCGGCGCGCGCTGGCACCGCTCGACCCAGGCGATCGTCGAGTTCTCCAAGAGGCTGCGGCTCCGGCCGCGCATCTCGATCGACGACGAGGGGCGCCCGATGTTCGCCTTCGGCGACCTGCGCCAAAAGGACGCCGACGTGGTGATCGAAGACGTCTACCGGCTGCTCGACGAAGAAGCCACGCGTCGGCCTGCCGCGCTGGTGCTCGACGAGTTCCAGGCGATCGTGCGCCACGGCGCCCACCTGCCCGACCTCTTGAAGGGCTTGGCCGACGAGCACCCGCACGTCTCGCTCGTCCTCGCGGGCTCCCAGCAGCACCTCATGGAGGCGCTCGTCTTCTCGCGCCAGGCTCCGCTCTACGGCATGGCCGAGCGGCTCGCGCTCGGCCCGATCCCCGAAGACGAGATGGTGGCGTTCCTCGAGACCTCCGCGTCGACGGCCGGCAAGCCCATGCGCGACGGTGCGGCCAGCTCGCTGGTCGCGCTCGCCGGTCCCGTCCCCAACGACATCCAGCGGCTCGCGTGGGAGGCGTACAACCTCGCGCCCGGCGAGATCACGCCCGAGGTGGTGGCCCGAGCCTTCGAGGAGGGGGTGGCCCACGAGTCCAACGCCTTCGCCGACCGGCTCGCGTCGCTCACGCCAGCACAGGCCCGCGTGCTGATGGGCATCGCGTCGCCTGGCGACCTGCCGCTCTTCTCCGCGCGGTTCGCGCGTCGAGCGGGGCTGGCCTCGGGCGCGTCGGTCAAGCGCGCCGTCGAGGCGCTCGAGTCGGCCGAGCTCGTGGTGCGCCGCGACGGCCGCTACCGGGTCGTGGACCCGTACCTCGCTCACTGGCTCCGCGGCGTGCAGACAGTGGCTGGGCCGACAGCCCCCGGCTCGACAGACCCCGGCTCGACACCCCCCGGCTCGACACCCCCCGGCTCGACACACCCCGGCTCGGCCTGAGGGCCACCCTCCCCGACCTGCTGGCTCCCGCCGACCTCCTCGGCTGCCCGCGCGGAGACGAGACGGCGCCAGAGCGCCTCGTCGGCCTCCTCGAGGGACGAGAGCACCGCGTCGGCGATGCCGAACACGGGCTGGTCGCGCTCTTGGGGCGCGGGCACCGCGATGCAGGCCATGCGGGCGGCCTTCGCCGCGAGCACCCCCGCGGGCGCGTCCTCCCATACGAGGCAGCGCTCGGGGGCGACCCCGAGGCGCTCTGCGGTGGTGAGGAAGACCGCGGGGTGGGGCTTGCCGTAGGGCTCCTCCTCGGCCGAGTGGGCGAAGCGGAACTGCCCGGCGAGCCCGAAGCGCTCGAGGACGAAGCCGATCAGCCGGTGCTCGGAGGACGACGCGACGGCGAGCGCGAGCCCGTGGTCCCTGCACAGCGAGATCGCCTTGTCCACGCCCGGCTGGAGCCGCCCTTCCTGGGCGATGAGCTCGATCACCCGGTCGACGATCCGGGTCGCGACCTCGTCGGTCGAAGGCCCCTCCCAGGGGTGCCTCCCGTACCACAGGCGCGTCACCTCGCGCACGAACACGCCCTTGGTCTCGCGCGCGTCGCCCTGGGCGATCGGCACCCCGAGGCCGCCGAGCACCTCCACCTCCGCCTCGTGCCACAAGGGCTCCGAGTCGACGAGGAGCCCGTCCATGTCGAAGATCGCCGCGTCGAACGGCGATTGCGGGTTGCAGACGGCCACGCGCCTCCTCCTCCTCGCTCCTTGGCCCGCCCACTCTACGGACGCCGACGAAGACGGGGCCCGAGCCCGAGCGCCCGAGCCCGGCGCGGCGGCCCACGTCGGCGGAGCGAGGCACCCTCACCAGCCGCTTGGTTGCGAGCAGCGCCGGAGCCTCGTGCGCTCGGCGTCCGAGGGACGCCGCAACGAGGCGCATGCCGGCTCCGCGTCCTCGCACGCGCTCCAATGGCGCGCCCCAAGCTGTGTCGTGCAGGCTGGGCTAAGAACGCGCACGAGCCCACGAGGAGGTCCCAAGCGGATGCATGCGGTCGTCGTCGACAACGGAGCGCTCCGGCTCGAGGGGCGCCCCGACCCGGTCCCCGGCGACACCGAGGTCCTGGTCTCGGTGCGCGCGGCGGGGCTCAACGGCGCGGACATGCTCCAGCGCCGCGGTCAGTACCCCGCGCCGCCCGGTGCGCCGCCGGACGTCTTGGGACTCGAGCTCGCAGGCGAGGTGATCGGCGTGGGCGCACGCGTGCAGGCCGCGCGCCCCGGCGACCGCGTCATGGCGCTCGTCGCGGGAGGCGCCCAGGCCACCATGGCGGTCGTCGAGGAGACCCACCTGCTCCCCATCCCTGACCCGGTCCCCTGGGCCGAGGCCGGCGGCTTCCCCGAGGTCTTCTCCACCGCCTACGACGCGCTCTTCACGCGCTGCGGCCTCTCTGTCGGCGACCGCCTCTTGGTCACCGGCGCGGCCGGCGGGGTCGGCGTCGCCGCCGTCCAGCTCGCTGCGGCCGCAGGCGCGACGGTCGTCGCCTCGGTGCGCGACGAGGCGCGCCGTGAGGAGGTCGGCGCCCTCGGCGCCCACGAGGTGATCGGCGCCGACGAGGTCGGCGCCCACGGTCCCTACGACGTGGTCCTCGAGCTCGTGGGCGCAGCGTCGCTCCCCCAGGCCCTCGGCGCCCTTGCGACCGGCGCGCGCGTCGCGGTGATCGGCGTGGGGAGCGGCTCGCGCATCGAGCTCGATCTGCGCGTCCTCATGGCCACGCGCGCGACGATCGGCGGCTCGACCCTTCGGGCACGAAGCCGCGTCGAGAAGGCCGCCGTCGCCGCTGCCGTGCGCGCGCACGTCCTCCCGCTCCTTGCGACGGGCCGGGTCCGCGTCCCGGTCTTGGGCACCTACCCGCTCGCCGAGGCGGCCGCCGCCTACGACCGGTTCACCGAGGGGAGGAAGCTCGGGAAGCTCGTGCTCGTCGCCGGCGGCTCGTGAGCACGGTCGCCGACGACGTCGTCACGTTCAGCGCCCACAAGCCCGCGCGCGACGCCACGAGGAGGCCGACGTGACCCTTCCCATAGGGGTTGCGCACCGTCCGCCAGCCCGCCGAGCGCGTCGCACGCGCACTGGAGAAGCAGCGCCCCTCGGCGTGACGCCGGCGGGCCCGCCCAGCAGGACGGAAGGGAAGAGACGATGACGGTCGACGACGTCGCCGAGCTCGCGGCGACCCTCGACGGGGTGCGCCGCACCGTCATCGACGGGCTGACGGAGTGGCGGTACCGCGGCCGCGTCGTCGCCCGGCAGCTGGACGACCGCCACGTGGTCATCCGCTGCGCCTTCGACCTTCGCGACCAGCTCCTCGCGGCCTTCCCCGGGACCTTCAGCGTCCCGGCGCGGTTCCGCAAGCACATGATGGTCGTTGCCGACCTGTCGGCGGGTGATCCGGGGGCCATCGAGGACGCCTTGGAAGCCGCCTGGCTCCTCCAGCGCCGCCGCTGACCGCCCGACGCCGGGGGAACCTGCGACACCTGTGCAGTTCGGGTTCGGGAGGCTGACGGCTCGCGGCCTCGGGCTCGAAGACGGCGGCGGCGGCGCGGGGCGACCCGGTGGCGGCAGAACCGGAGAGATCGTGCTCGTCGCCCGCGGAGACTGACGCCGAGGGACGTCAGTCGCGTGGGCGCAGCCCCGCGAAGAGGTCGTCTTCGACGCCGACCGGGCACGGCCGGCCGGTCCGGTCGAGCGCGCGGACGAAGGCCTCCTCGCCGAACACCTGGCCGAAGACCTCCTCACCGAGGGAGAGGAAGAAGATGTTCTCCGCCTGGCTCGCGTGGGCGGCGAGGCTCGCGTACTTGGCGGCGCTGAAGGCCGAGCAGTCCACCACCGCCCCGATCTCCTCGTCGGGCGTGCCGAAGGGCGCGTCCTCCATCCCCGAGGGGACCTCGACCCCGCGGGCGGCGAGCCTCTCTGCGAGCCGCGGGATCGCCGAGAGCGGGACCGCCGGGTAGTACAGCTTCTCGGGGATGCCGGTGCGCTCGACGGCCCCGACGGTCACCCGGTGGGCCTGGATGTGGTCGGGGTGGCCGTAGAAGCCGTTCGCGTCGTAGGTGACGACGACCTGGGGTCGGTAGCGCGCCATGAGCGCGCCCACGCGCTCGGCGGCCTCCTCGACGCTCGCGTGCCAGAACGCCCCGGGGGCGTCGTTCTGCGGCCAGCCCATCATCCCCGAGTCGCGGTAGCCGAGGAGCTCGAGGTGGCCGACCCCGAGGGCGGCGCAGCTCGCCTCGAGCTCCGCGCGCCGCAACACGACGACCTCGTCGGGTGTGTGCCCGGGCTCACCGGGCTTCACGCCGCCGGGGGCGTCGCCGAGCGCTCCGTCGGTGCAGGTGACCAGGATCGTCTCGTGACCCTCTTCGGCGTAGCGGGCGAGGATCCCCCCCGTCGAGATCGCCTCGTCGTCGGGGTGCGCGTGCACGCACATCAAGGTGAGCCGCGGAGTCATCGGACGTGACGTTACGGCACGCTCGCGCGCCGCGGTGCGGCAATGAGAGCTCGTTGACGGGCGCCGCCGCGGCCCGTTACCGTGTCACTGCGCGGGTCTGACGCGTGTCGGGTGATGCAAGCGGCGCCGCTTTCACCGGTCTGGCGCCGCACAATGACGGGATCGGCGCCGCGAGGCCGAGTACATTGGGGATGTCGGGGGACGGCCCCATCGATGGCCGAAGGGCCTGCCAGGCGAGCAGTTGCGCAGTTCGGCAGTATCGGAGTCAATGGGGCTCGAGCGAGGGACCGTGAGCGAGCCGGAGACGGGTCGCGGCGGCCTGGCCGCCCAGTCCAGGGAGATCAGCGATGGCCTTAGCGCCGACCGACGTCGCGAGCACCGAGGAGGCGAGCGCGATCCGCCTCGTGTCCGCGCACCGCTGCGGCGACCGCGAGGCGTTCGAGGAGATCGTCCGGACCCACTACCGCTCGCTGCTCGCCACCGCGCGTAACCGGCTCGGCAACCCCGAGGACGCCAAGGACGCCGTCCAAGAGACGCTCTTGCGCGCGCTGCTCGCGCTGGACCGCTTCGGGGACACGGGCGACTGGCGCCTCGGCGCCTGGCTCAACACGATCCTCATCCACGTCTGCGCGGACATCCCTTCCCGGCGCAAGCCGACGGTCCCGCTCAGCGACTGGGTGGCGGAGAGCCATCCCGACGAGCACGAGCAGCCCGCGTCCGACCACGTCGCGCTCGCCGCGGTCCAGCGGGCGATCGCCCGGCTGCCCGAGACCCAGCGCAGGGCGTTCGAGCTGCGCCTCGTCGACGGCCGTCCCTACGAGGAGGTCGCCGGCGCGCTGGGCATCACCGAGACGAACGCCAGGACCCGCGTGCGCCGCGCCCGTGCGGCGCTGCAGAGCGCCCTCGAGTCGGAGGACGCCGTGAAGGGCGCGTGGGCCGCCGCGCCGCTCGTGCTCGCCGCCGGGGTCCGGGCCGCGTTGCGCCGCGTGCTCGCAGGCGTGGGCCACCCCGCCGCGCGCGAGGCGGGCGCGCACGCGCTCGCCGCGAGCACCCCTGCGACCGGCACGTCGGCCGCCTCTGCGATCGCAGGCACGCCGGTGCAGGCGGGGCTCCAGCTCCTCACCCAGGTCTCGGCGACCCCGCTGGGCCAGGCCGCCGTCGCCTCTGCCACCGCCGCGCCGGGCAAGGGCTCGGTCGTGCTCGGGATCGTGGCCAGCCTCGCGACGGCCGGGGGCCTGGCGGCCCCCGCCGCCCTGTCCGGCTCCACAGCGACCCCGACTGCCCCGCACACCCAGTTCGTGAGCGCGCTCCCCGCGGCCACGACATCGGCGACACCGTCTTCGGCTGGCCCGTCGCCGTCGAGCTCGTCTTCCTCCGCGAGCGTGCCGACGACGACGTCCTCGACCCCGTCGACCACGTCGGGGAGCCCTTCACCGAAGTACCACTTCGCGGCCCCCGCGTGGCTGACGCTCGCCGCCACGGCCGCCGCGTACGTCGTCTCGGCCCCCGCCACCTCGTCAGCCAGCAGCTCGTCAGCCAGCAGCTCGTCGGCCTCGACCCCCACCGCGCCATCCTCCACGTCCGGAGCGACTGGAACGGCCGGGTCCACGACCAGCCCCCCAGCCTCGAGCCCGGCAGCGGCGTCTGCCAGCTCGGCCTCGGCCTCCAGCTTGACCGGCTCGGCAGCGAAGGGGGCCAGCGGCACGGGAGCGACGCCGCTGGTCACGACGTCACCGACGAGCTCCGCCCCTCGCGCGACTGGCGCCGCCGTCGCGCTCCCGGTCGGGACCTGTGCAGGCGTCACAGGGTTCCCCGGGGTCACCGCACCGACGTCGGTTCCCGCACTCAGCTCGTCGGCGCTCGACGCCATCTTGAGCACCGGCTCGCTCAGCTTGGCGACGGCCACCGGTTCCCCCGCCTTCTCGGGGACCGCCCTCGTGAAGCCGACCTCGGGATCGACAGCCCCCGTCCACGTGAGGGTCGGCACGTGCCTCGCGCAAGGGGGCTCCGTCCTCGCGGTGGACCTGACCGGCACAACAGGTGCCGAGGTCCAGCTCGTGGGCTCCCTCGTCGCACAGCCGTTCCGGACGTCCACAGGCGCGGACGGCTACCTCTTCCGTGGCAACGTGACCCAGCTCGCGGGCACCGCCCTTCCGGGCGGCCGGCTCCCGTGGGGCCTTCCCCAGGACTTCGTCGCCGAGGTGCAGGTCCAGCAGGCGAAGACGGGGTCGCTCACCGTGGTCTTCCTGCAGAATTCCAGTTCAGCGAGCGCACAGACAGCGAGCGCGCCGACGTCGAGCGCTGCGACCACATCCATCGCTGGAGCCCCCTCTTCCCCGACAGCAGCCGGCACTGCACCCGCGACAGCATCAACGGCAACGTCGACGGCAACCACGCAGACGAGCCCACAGGGGACAGCTGAGGTCGTGTCGCACCCCACCACCGATCCCTCGCTCATCTCAGGCGGATCTCACACGTCGATCTGATCCCCTCAGCGCCCAAATCGACGTCTCAGTGATCCAAATGAGAGAGCTTCTGCGGAGATGTGTATGGCCCGTGACGGCGAGCGCACCGCCGCTCGGGCGGCGGGGGGTCGCGCAGGACTGCGCACAACGACATCGCTTCTGCCGTCGAGCTCGGCGTCGAGCACACCGGTGACGAGCGACCCCACGCGCGGATCGGCCAGATCTGTGAGAAGGTCCGGCCCAACCCCCTCGAAGGTCTCGGGGAGAGTTGGCCCGCGCCCATGGCCGAAGATCCCGATCCGCACCTGAGTCTGGCCAGGGCCTCAGCGTGGCGAAAATCGGGCTGCTCACCCGATCAGGCAGGCAGGCGGCGCACCACCGTGCGCGTCGTCGACCCCGCGGCCGGCCGCGAATGTCGGATCGACCTCGGACGCTTGGGGCTCGTCAACGACGCCCTTCACCGTGCTGAGCCAACTTCCAGATCCGGAGCCGCAGCATGACCCCGAACCGTGTCTCGGGGCTCTCTAGGTCGATGCCGCTGATTACGCTCAGCCGTCGTAGCCGGTACCGGAAGGTGTTGGCGTGCACGTGCACCGACTTGGCCGCTAGCGGTACATCCCCGAAGGAGTCCAAGAACGCCATCAGGGTCTCGAGCATGTTGGCGTGGTGACGCTGGTCGTAGGCGGCCAGGGCGGCAAGCGGCCCGAACGCCATGTCCTCGTCTTCCTCCACCAGGTCGACCAGGCGCAGCAGCAGGGAGTCGACCTGCACGTCCACAAAGCGGGCCACGCTGACCTTGCGGCCCCGAGGGTCGTTTTGCAGCACCCGGAGGGTCTTGTCGGCGTCCGTCCGTGACCGGCCGATGTCGGCGAACGAGCGCGTCGGCCGGCCGATGCCCACCAGGTAGGCGCCCGAGGGGTCGGTGTAGTCGATGAAGTCCTGCATGAGGGCGGCCGGACCCCGGCCGGTCTCGTCCAGCTCGTCCAGGGGGGCGAGCACGGCGTAGACGACGTCGTGCACCCGCGCCACGGCCGAGCGTGGCCGCACCGCCTTCAGGTGCACCGACAGCGAGGTCTCGAGCCGCTGCAGCTCGACCTCGGCCAGCACGCTCTCGGTCCGGTGGGTGGTCGCGGCCACCACGCAGCAAGGACCTGCCCCGAGGCCGAGCCACCTGGCCATCTCCAGGGCGGCGTGGCCGCCTTGCAGCAGGGTGGACAGGTGATCCGAGCGCGTGCGCTGCCGCATGTCGCTCACGGACCGCAGGCGCAGCAGGTGGAAGGCGACCAGGCGGGCGGCGTCCATGAGCCACTGCTCTCGCTCCGCCGACAGCCGCTCGTCGGTCGCCACCCAAATGGAGCCGAGCACGTCCTGGCCGGCCCGCACGCTCACCGCCGTGCGGGCCTTCATGCCGTCGTAAAGGCCCTCGATGAAGACCGGACGGGTGTCCTGGGCCAGGCGTCGGAAGATGCCGCGGTCGCTCAGCGCCTGGATCAAGCGTTCGGGCACCTGGCGGCCGAGGACGGTCTCGGCTCGCGCCTCGTCCACGTCGCTCTGATTCTCAGAGAAGGCGAGCACCCGCGAGGAGCGGTCCTCGATGGTGACCGGCGCCCCGAGCATGGCGCTCACCACCTCGGCCAGAGCGAAGAGGTCGGTCTTCGTGCCGGTCGCCTGGTCTTCGGACCTCGGTGTCCCCGAGATGATGAGCGAGCGGATCATGACCACGATCTGCTCCCAGGAGGCCCCGTTGGTCAGCTGCACCAGCGGCACCCCGGCGGCGTCGGCCGCGGCCACGACGACGTCGTCGAGCGGCTCCTGCCGGCCGCCCGTCCCCTTCAGCACGAGGCCGGCGCAGCCGGTGCCGGCCAGCCGCCGGACCAGATCCCAGTGCTCCTTGGCCTCGCGAATGCCCACGCCGAGCACCAAGTCGCCCTGGGCCACGGACGGCTCGTCCACGGCGTCCCAGATGACGATATCGAGGACATCACCGCCACTACCCGGGGGGAGCCAGCGCGAATCGAGGAGGCTCGGACCGAGGACAGAGAGGATCCGCGCCAGGGAGACCCCTGGGTGCAAGGGGTTGTTCATCGGCCCGTGTCGACCGGCAAGCGCAGCCGCGAGGCGCGGGCGCCGCCGTGGTGGACGGTGTTGAGGGCAACCCGGGGCTCGGCCATCTCGGCGAAGTGGCCGAAGCGGTTGAGGGACCGGGCGAACCAGGGGAAGTCGCTGCTCGTCACCGTCACCCGGACCCGGTGGCCGGGGAGGAACACGTGGTGGGTTGGCCACAGCTCCACCTCGAAGCGGTGCGTCTGGCCGGGCACCAGCGGCTCGGGCTTCTCGAGCGAGCGGTAACAAGCGCCGCGCAGGCAGCCCTGGGTGACCCGGAACGAGCGCCCGTCGGGGTGAACATCGGTCAGCTTCACGTGCCAATCGGTGTCGCTGCCGTCGGTGGAGGCGAACAGCTCGAGCGTCGCCCATCCCGAAACGGTGAGCTCCTCCTTCAAGGGGTCGCTGGTGAAGCAGACCACGTCCCCGCGGGCCTCGGTCGCCGTCTGCTCCATGGTGACGTCCTCGAACGGGTACCTGCGGATGTCCATCGGCGTGGTGACCGGATCCCTCGGGTCGTAACGGTACGAGGTGGCGGCCTCCTCGGCGGGCGGGCGGCCCTCCAGGCGCCCAGGGGCGAGGTAGAGGACTCGCTCGCCGTTCGACAGGGGCCAGGAATCGGCGCCCCGCCAGGTGTTACGGCCGGGCTCGAACACCCGTACCCGCTTCACCGACGACAGCCCGGTGTCCTTGCCCTTCAGCCAGTGGTCGAACCACCGGAGATGCTCGGCATCCATGTCCCACGCCGCCTCGGGGCCGAAGTCGAGCCCGCCGCACTCCCGGTCGGGGTAGCGCGACTTCACGTGGCTCCACGGGCCGACCAGCAGGTACTGATGCTCCCGAGCGGGGGAGGTCTGCATGCCCTCGTAGTGATGGAAGGCGCCGAGCAGGTCCTCGAGGTCGTACCATCCGGTCACATGCAGGCAGGGCACGTCGATCTCCCGGTAGCGGTCATCGTAGCGCAGCGCCTGCCAGAAGTCGTCCAGGGTGTCGTGACCGACGAGAAGCTCCCAGTTGGGGCCTGCAACATCGATCACCGAACCCAGCGCACCCACGGGCAGCGTGCGAAGGACCGACTCCCAGTCGGTGGTCATCACGCCGTATGCCTCCTCGATACGCCGGCGAGTGGCGTATGCCCACCAGGCGAAGTAGAGCTGGAAGACGCCGTTGGTGTACGGGATCTCCTGCTGCCAGCGGCCGGCTGCCGAGGTCGAGATCATGGCCTTGAGGTGAGGCGGCCGCTCGGAGGCGCCAGCCCACTGGACCCAGCCCATGTAGCTGAGCCCGGTGGTGCCGACGTTGCCGTCGCACCAGCGCTGGGCTGCCACCCACTCAATGGTGTCGTGGACGTCCTTCGGATCGTTGACGAATGCGAGCCATTTGCCTTCGGACTTGCCCCGGCCCCGGACGTCCACAGCGACGAAGACGTAGCCGTTGGACCGCCACAGCTCGGCGTCGTCGGCCATGATGGCCTCGTTGTCCTTGTTGTAGGGCGTGACCTCCACCACGGCTGGCACAGGCCCGAGAGGCTCATCGTCTGGCAGGTATACGTCGGCCGCCAGCTCGATCCCGTCGCGCATCGGGATGCCGACCTCGAAGACGCGCCGGTTGGCCAACTGCTCGATGCGTGCCGTCCAGCGGCGGAAGGGGGTGGCGGTTTCCTCGCTGTCCTCGGGCATGGGGGCTCCTTCCCTCGGTGGACGGTCAGTCATACGTGTAGGCGTTGGCGGCCAGGGCAGCCGTGCCGAGGGAGAGGAAGACCCGAAGCAGTCGGTAAAGGGCGGGCACGTCGCTCGAGGTGTAAGCCACCTCGCGCGGGGCGACGCGAGTGACGCCGGGGATGTTGGCGCACAGGGCCGCCGTCGAGGTGGAGTTCCAAACGACTCGCAAGCTGGTGGGCGTCTCCACCTGGTAGGGCGTGAAGTCACCCAGACGCCCGAGCGCCCGAGCTGCGCCCTCCCGGATGCGCTGGCGGGCGACCGAGGGGTGGACCGAGACGGCCGTGTACTTGTCGACGGCCCGCTTCACCTCGACGGCCTCCACGTCGCCCAGCACCGCCT
>JAJYYT010000529.1 GCA_021800645.1 Actinomycetes bacterium | reverse complement strand
CGGCTTGCTGCTCGAGGGCATCGTGCTCCGCCTCAAGGCCGACCTGCGCTGGCTCGAGGCGTGCGAGCGCGCCTGGATGAAGCGGAGGGCGCGATGAGGGACGACAGCTCAGGCGAGGTCCTCGTCGCCGTCAGTGGGCTCCGCAAGGAGTACGGCAGCGGCGAGGGGCTCGTGCGCGCGGTCGGCGAGGTCCAGCTGGACGTCGCCGCCGGCGAGTCGCTCGCGATCATGGGTCCGAGCGGCTGTGGGAAGTCGACGCTCCTCCATCTCCTGGGCGGCCAACGCCAGCGAGTCGCCATCGCCCGGGCACTCGCGAACGAGCCGAAGCTGGTGTTCGCAGACGAGCCCGCCGGGAACCTCGACAGCGCCGCCGCGCTCGAGGTGCTTCGCCTCTTCGAAGAGCGCCACACCTCCGGCCTCACGCTCGTCGTCGTCACCCACGACGAGCGGATCGCCGCCACCGCGGATCGGCTTGTCTCGATGCGCGATAGCGCCTTCGCCGACGAGACGCGTCTCGTCGGCGGCACGAGGGGCAAGCTATAGGACCTCGCGGGGCTCGGGGGCTGATCGGTTGGCAGGCTCCTCCTCGTCCGGCGCCTCGCCGTGAAGGACCTCCGGCACAACGCCCTCGAAGCCGTGCTTCTCCTGCTCGCCGTCGCGGCGGGGCGGCGACTTTGACCCTCGATCTTGCGCTCCACGGCGTGACGGACGCCCCCTATGCACGCTCCCGGGCGGCGACGCGCGGCCCCGACGTCGGAGTGGGCGACCACGTCGCCTTGGCCGGCCGCGGGTTCGCAGTGGTCGGCATCGCTGTCACCGCCGCACAGGCGCTCTATCCCAACCTCTGCTATTTCACCGCGAGCACTTGCGCCAACATCGAGCTCCACGGCACGGGAACGAGGAGCATCGGCCCCGTCTGGACGACCGAGGCGCACGCCCGCGACTTGGCTTCACCCTCGAACCCCGAGGCGACTTCGCGCTGAACCTGAGGCTCGTCGACCCGGCCGCCGCGCCGGTCTTCGCTGGACTGCTGTCGACCTGGGAGGGCGTCGCGACCGCCGACGCTCTGCTCGTCCAGGACGCGCAGTCGGTGCTTGCTCCGGGCGCGATCCTCCTCGCGCTGCTTGCGATCGCGAGCGTCGCCGTCCTTGTCGGGCGTCGTCTCTCCGAGCACGCGAGGCGCGTCGGGCTCCTGAAGGCGGCGAGAGCCACCCCCGGCCTTGTCGCTGCCACTTTCTTGACCGAGGACATCGCGCTCGCGGTGTGCGCGGCGGCTGTGGGGATCGTGGTCGGCGGCCGGTCGCGCCGCTACTCGCCAATCCCGGCGCCGCGCTGATCGGAGCCCCCGGCGCCCCGGCGCCCCGGCTCTCCGTGCGACCAGCGCGGTCGAGGTCATCGGCGTCGCCGTCGTGGTGGCGCTCGTTGCCACGGTCGTGCCGGCCGTTCGCGCCCCATGCACGAGCACGGTCCGATCGCTCGCCGAGGTCGCTCGGTCCCCGCGCCGCGGACGGGTGCTCGTCCGGCTCTCGCGAAGGCGGCCCGTGCCGATCCTCTTCAAGCTTCGCCTCGTCGCGCCTCGGCTCGCGCGATTCCGTCGCCGAGGTTCTGCAATCCGGGGCCACGTGAGCACTTACGAGTCGACGGGCCCACCAATGGCGGTGAATCGCCGCGTGCTGCGAGCTGCGGGAGGCTGAAGGGCACCGCCCCGGAATCGATGAAATGGGTTGCCTACCGGCACCTACAATGAGCCCGTGCGCGAGCATCTTCGTGACGTCGGTGGATGGCATTCGGTACTGGCGGTGATCGCCGATGGTGGCGATCTCGGAGAGCGCACGGCTCGACTCGCGATGCGTGAAGTCCTGGACGGCAGCGCGACGGACGCGCAGATCGCTGCCTTCGCCATGGCACTGCACATGAAGGGCGAGACGGTCAATGAGTTGGTCGGGCTCGTCCGCGGCATGCTGGACGTCGCCGTTCCTCTCGAGATCCCCGACGACGCTGTCGACATCGTGGGTACCGGTGGGTCCGTCGAGCGACGCGCCCACGCCCTCAACGTCTCGACAATGGCCTCGTTCGTCGCTGCTGCCGCCGGAGCGACGGTGTGCAAGCACGGGAACTACAGGGCGTCGTCCACCTCCGGAGCTTTCGACTTCCTGGCCGCGCTCGGAGTCCGCGTGGATCTTCCTGCCGATGCGATCACGGCTTGCGTGCGCAGTCTACGAATCGGCTTCGCGCCTGCGCCGATGTTCCACCCCGCGATGCGCCGCGCTGCTCCCGTTCGAGGCGAGGTGGGCATCCCGACCGTGTTCAACATCCTCGGCCCGCTCGCGCACCCCGGACGACCGCGCCGACAGCTCGCCGGAGCTGCAAACGAGCAGATTGCCGCTCGGCTCGCGGAGGTCTTCCAACGACTCGGCTCCGAACATGCGTGGGTCGTCTCCGGTGCAGGGGGACTTGACGAGATCGCGACAATCGGCCCCTCGATCGTCTACGTCGTCACGCCGCAGGGCGTACGGCGGGTCGAGCTCGACGTCCGAGACGTGGGCATCGAGCCGCCGAGGTCCACGCTCGAGCTGGCAGGCGGTTCTCCTCTCGA
>JAJYYT010000528.1 GCA_021800645.1 Actinomycetes bacterium | reverse complement strand
CACGGACCGAGCCCAGCCAGCTCTCCTCGGATGCGCTCGAGGGCGCGGGCCTGGCGGGCGCTGAGTTGCATCGGGCCAAGCTTCCCAGAGGATCCACCACCGGCCAGTGCCATGGTGCCACAGTATAGATGCTGTGGCATACTCCGACCTGCCCGAGCCGGTGGCCGAGGTGATCGAGCGGTTCACCCCACGCACGGCGTCTGGCGCTGTCGCCCGCTTCGCCAAGGAGCTGACCGCGGCGGCTCGTCCCGAGTCGGCGAACCGGGCCAAGGCCTTCTTGTTCGCGGCATCCCGCCTCGGGGCGTTCTGCGAGTCCGTGGGACTCGAGCTCTGCTGCGAGGTGGCGCTGCACCCGTCGGTGATCGAGCGGTGCTGTTGTCCAGGGGTGACGACTATGTCGGCACCGACCCGACGCACGGTGCGCACCAACCTGCGGGCGATCGCACACGCGCGGGCGGGTGCCCCACCGCCGATCTTGCTTGGCCGCGAGCGCGCGAAGCGCCCGTACACGAGTGGCGAGATCGCCTCCTACCTCGCCCTGGCAGACGCCCAGCCGACCGAAGCCCGCCGCCATCGCGCCGGGACTCTCGTCTGCCTCGGAGCGGGCGCAGGGCTGGTCGGTGCGGACCTGAAGGCCGTCACGGGCACCGACGTCTGCTCGCGCTCGGGCGGGATGGTGGTGGAGGTGCGCGCAGGGCGCAGGCCGCGCGTCGTGCCGGTCCTTCCCCGCTACCACGGCCGGCTCTCGGCCGCAGCGGCCTTTGCTGGCGGACGTCTTCTGATCGGAGGGACATCGACGTCGAGGCGCAACGTCACGACGCCGCTCACCGCCTCGTTGGCCGGTGGCAGGGACCTTCCCCGTCTCGAGATCGCACGCCTGCGGGCGACCTGGCTCACCGAGGTGGCAGAGGCGATCGGGCTTCGGGGGTTCATGGAGGCGGCCGGCATCACCTGCTCCCAGCGCCTGGGGGACCTCGTGGCCAGGCTCCCTGCGCCAGACGAGCACGAGATGGTGGGGTTGGTCGGAGGGAGGCGGTGAGCATCGACCTGTCTCGCCTCGAGGCGGTCGTCGAGGCCTCGGGGGTCCCAGGACGGATCGAGGCACTGCTCCCAGTCGGGGTGCGTCCCCGCCAGCTCAGCGTGCGCACGCTGCTCGTCGGCATGCTCTGCTGCCAGGCAGAGGGCCGGCCGGCGCACTTGACGAGGGTGCACCAGGTGCTCGTCGGTCTTCGGGGTCCAGACCGCCTGCGCTTGGGCGTCACCGTCGACTGGCGGGCTGGTCCGCACACCCTCACCTATCGTCAGGTGGAACGGACGTTGCACCTCGTCGTCGGGGCGCTGGCCAGAGAAGAACCCGACGGCGCATCCTCCGAGGTGCTCCAAGAGGTGGCGGACGCCTTCGTCGAGGCGAGCGTGGAAGGACACGGCGACGCCTCGCGATCGCTCGCCGTCGACTGGACCGACGTCGAGAGCTTCTCGACGCGGCACCCGAAGCCGTCCGGGCTCTACGCCGATCCCGAGGCCCGATGGGGACACCGAAAGGGCGGGGGTCCGGGCGAGAAGGACGAGCTGTTCTTCGGCTACTACCTCTCCTTGGCCACCATGGTCGCCGACGATGGCGGCCCACCCGTGCCAGAGCTGGTGCGGCGCATGAACCTCGTCTCCTGCGAGCACGACCCAGTGCCCGTCATGGTCCAGGTCCTCACCTCGATGGCCGCAGGCGGCGTCGCCCTGGGCGACGTCATCTGTGACTCGGGCTACGCGCATCGGGTGCCCGGGCACTTCGCCCTGCCGCTTCGAGCGGCTGGCGCATCCCTCGTGATGGACCTGCATCCTTCTGACCGGGGCACCCAGGGCACCCACGCTGGGGCGGTCCTGCACCACGGCAATCTCTACTGCCCGATGACGCCGACGGGGCTCTTCGGCCAGGCACCGCTCGTGCGTGGGGCGAGCGAGGCGGAGACCGCCGCCCACGACGAGCGGGCAGCCGAGCTCGGACGGTTCAAGCTCGGGCGCGTGAGCGCTGACGACCAAGACGGCCACCACCGGGTCTCCTGCCCCGCCCTGCTCGGCAAGCTCCGCTGCGCGCTGCGCGAGTCCTCCCTGTCACTTCCCCTGGAGCGTCCCGAGGTGCTCTCTCCCCCAGACGAGCCGCCGTGCTGCTGCACCCAGCGCACGATCAGCGTCCCCGTCACGATCAACGCGAAGACCGCCCAGCGCCACGACTACCCAGGAAAGGCCTCGCTCCGCTCCTACGCGAGGCGATCTGCCGCCGAGCGGGCGAACGCCCGGATCAAGGATCCCGCAACGGTCGACGTCGCGCGCGAGTGGTGCCGGGTGATGGGGCTCACTCCGATGACCCTGTTCCTCGTCGCTGCCATCGTCGTGCGCAACCTGGCCGTCGCCGACGCCTTCTGTGCCCGTCAGGAAGAGGACCGACGCCGGGCAGCCGCCGGGCAGCCGCCCCGGACCCGCAGGCGCCGGCGCACGACCCTCGCCGACCTCGTCGGCGCGTCGAGCGGCGCGTCCCCCTAGTCGCCGACGGCTTCCGGGCACGTCGCGCCAAGGCCGCTCCGGCGCGCCCAGGATCGACGGCC
>JAJYYT010000527.1 GCA_021800645.1 Actinomycetes bacterium | reverse complement strand
GCCCGGGCGCTCCAGGACGACGCGATGCGGACCTGGGCGGGACGTGCCGAGAACGTCGCCCGCGCCCAGGACGCTTTCGCCCGTCGTGCGGCGGGCAACGCCCTGGCGACCCAGGGTCGTTACGACGCCCCGGGCACGGTTTCGGCCGCGTGACGAAGACCCTGCATGCCGGTGGGCCCCCCTCCGGGCCCGCGAACGACGAGGCGGCGGTCCGCCTGATCGGGGCGAGCCTCCGGCGGGGCGGACGCGAGATCCTGCGGGATCTCGATCTCGTCGTGCCCCGCGGACGCATCACCGCCGTGATGGGTCCGAGCGGTACGGGCAAGACCTCGCTCCTGAGCCTCGTCAGCGGCGAGCTCGCGCCCTCGAAGGGACAGGTCCTCGTCGAGGGACAAGATATCAACACGCTGGATCGCCGACGTCTTTATGCGCTTCGCCGCCGCATGGGGATGCTCTTCCAGGAGGGGGCGCTCTTCACGGACCTCAGCGTGTTCGACAACGTGGCCTTTCCGCTGCGCGAGCACACGCGGCTCCCGGAGGCGCTCGTGCGCGTGATCGTGCTCCTCAAACTCGAAGCCGTGGGTCTCCGCGGGGCTGCGGATCTTTACCCCCCCGAACTCTCGGGCGGGATGGCCCGGCGCGCCGCCCTCGCCCGGGCGGTGGTCATGGATCCGGCGGTCGTGCTCTACGACGAGCCGCTCACGGGCCTCGACCCGATCTCGATGGGGGTCATTCTCCGTCTGATCCGCGATCTCAACCGCACGCTCGGGCTCACGAGTGTCGTGGTCTCCCACGACGTGCAGGAGATGCTCTCGGTGGCCGACCATTTTTACGTCCTCGCCGACGGCCGCCTCATCGCCCAAGGTGACCGCGAATCCCTCCGCGCCCAGGCGGCCACTTCGCCCTGGGTCCGCCAGTTCCTCGAGGGAGAGGCCGACGGTCCGGTGCCGTTTCACTACCCCGCCCGCCCCCTGTGGGACGATCTCCTCGGTGGGGAAGCGGCGTGAAATCGACCCTCTCCGAGATCGGTTCGTCCCCGTTCCAGGCCGTGGCGACGCTCGGAGCCGTCGGTCTTTTCCTGGTCCGCATCCTTGGCGCGATCCCCCGTGCGCTCGCGCGCCCGCGCGCGCTCGTCGAGCAAATCTTCGTCGTGGGCGCGGTCTCCACGAACCTGATTCTCGTCGGGGGTCTTTTCGTGGGCTTGGTGATGGGGCTCCAGTTCTACACCGCGCTCGCCCGCTTCGGGGCGACGAGTGCGCTCGGCGGTCTCGTGGCTCTCTCGCTTCTGCGCGAGCTGAGCCCGGTGGTGACCGCGCTTCTCTACGCCGGACGGGC
Organism: Actinomycetes bacterium; assembly: GCA_021800645.1. Next base: position 1,263 of record JAJYYT010000527.1, on the reverse strand, counting down.
GGGGACGTCGCTCGCCTCCGAACTCGGCCTCATGCGGGCGACCGAACAGTTCAAGGCGATGGAAGTAATGGCGGTCGATCCGGTCGAACGGGTGGTCGCGCCCCGTTTTCTCGCCGGGGTCCTCTCCGTCCCGCTCCTGACCGCGCTTTTCTCGGCGGTCGGCATCCTCGGGGGCTACCTGATCGGTGTCCGCCTGATGGGGCTCGATCCGGGTGTGTTCTGGAGCAACCTGCGGGCGAGCGTCCGCTTCCGTCAGGACTTCCTGAACGGGGAGTTCAAGGCCCTCGTGTTCGGGGTGCTCTGCACACTGGTGGCCCTTTACGAGGGTTACCATTCCGATCCGACCGCCGAGGGACTCGGGCGTGCCACCACGCGGAGTGTGGTTATCGCTTCGCTCGCCGTCCTCTCCTGCGACTATCTCATGACCGCGTTTCTTTATCGCTGAGCCGACGTCGGCTCCGGAGTCCTCCCGATGCGACCCAACCGCACGCTCGAGTTTACGACCGGCATCTTTCTCCTCCTCGGGATCGCCGCGCTCTTCTATCTGGCCACCGAGGCCACCAACTACAAGAGCGTCGGGGGGGCGGGAACCTACACGGTTCGTGCCTGCTTCGGCAACGTCGGTGGCCTGCACGTGGGCGCACCGGTGCGCATCGGTGGGGTGACGGTGGGCCGGGTGACCGCGATCGACTACAGTTTCAAGCGCTACGAGGCGTGTGCGCGGCTGGCGATCTCGAAACGCGACGACCGTATTCCCAGCGATTCCACGGCGTCGATCCTGACCCAGGGCGTGCTGGGTGAGCAGTACGTTGGGCTGAGCCCCGGCGGAGCGCCCACCTATCTCCACCAGGGCAGCACGATCCATTTCACCCAGTCGGCGGTCATTCTCGAGAAACTGATCGGGAAATTCCTCGCCAACCAGCCCACCAAGAAAGGAGGATCCTGACATGCGTCGTGCCCTCGCCCGCGTCGGCCTCCCGCTGGCGCTTTCCGTCGTCACCGTCGCGTCGCTCGCGGTCGCCCGTGCCGCGCCGCCTCAACCGACCTCGCCGAGCGCTCTCGTCCGCCGCCAGTCGCAGAGCGTTCTCGCTGTGCTCAACCGTGCCTACCGTACGCACGCGCTCCGCGGACCCAAGTTTGATCAGACCGTGCTCGCTCTCGAGCGGATCGTGCTTCCCTATTTCGACATTCCGCTCACCGGGGACTACGTGCTCGGGCGCTACGCGCGTTCGTCCACGCCCGCCGCGCGCGCGCGGTTCGATC